>NZ_JABXXP010000006.1 GCF_013376155.1 Nguyenibacter vanlangensis | reverse complement strand
CGCCGGGCCGGCGCGGTCGAGGCCGATGTGCTGGCGGCGATCGCGCGGGGACTGCACCTGCCGCCCGATTCCATCCGGGCTTCGAACTGGGCCGACAACGGCCCGGGCTGGGTCGCCGTCATGCTGCGCAGCCGCGCGGAACTGCTGTCGGTGCGGCCCGATTACGCGGCACTGGGCGACCTCAAGGTCGGGCTGGTCGCGCCGTTCGACACCGCCCTCGACCGCGACGACGCGCTGTTCGAGGTACGGGCCTTCACCGGCGGCCCGGACGGGGTCGAGGACCCCGTCACCGGCAGCCTGAACGCCAGCCTGGCCATGTGGATGATCGGCGCGGGCCTGGCGCCCCCGTCCTATGTCGCGCGGCAGGGGACGGTGCTGGGGCGCCGGGGGCGCATCGCCATCACCAGCGACGCGGGCGAAATCTGGGTCGGCGGCACCGTCGTCACCACCATCGAAGGACGGGTGACGATCTAGCCGGCGGCATCCTGGGTCAGTGCCCGCAGATCGGCCGCCAGCGCGTCGATGCGGCTGCGATCGGCATCCCAGGCGAACATGAACCGCGCGCTGTCGCCGATGAAGGTATAGAAGTTCCAGCCCCGCGCCCGCAGGCCGGCGGTCACCTCCGCCGGCATTTTCAGGAACACCGCATTGGCTTCCACCAGGAACAGGATCTCGATGCCGGGCAGCCCGACGACCTGGCCGGCGAAATGCCGGGCGCTGCGGTTGGCGTGGGCGGCATGCGCCAGCCAGGCGCCGGTTTCGAGCATCACCGCCCAGGGCGCGGACAGGAAACGCATTTTCGAGGCCAGTTGCCCGGCCTGCTTGCAGCGGTAATCGAACCCTTCGGCCAGCCCGCGATCGAAGAAGATCACCGCCTCCCCGACCGCCATGCCGTTCTTGGTGCCGCCGAAGCTCAGCACGTCGACGCCGGCGCGCCAGGTCATCTCGGCGGGGGTGCAGCCCAGGCTGTCGACCGCGTTGGCAAAGCGCGCGCCGTCCATGTGCAGCTTCAGCCCCAGTTCGCGGCAGGCCGCGGCGATGGCGCGGATCTCCTCCAGGCTGTAGACCTGCCCGGTCTCGGTCGGCTGGGTGATGGTCACCGCCCGCGGGCGGGGGAAATGGATGTCGGTCCGGCCCAGCGCGAAGCCGCGAATCGCCGCCGGGGTCAATTTTCCGTTCTCGGTCCGCGCGACCAGGATCTTGGCGCCGTTGGAAAAGAATTCCGGCGCGCCGCATTCGTCGGTTTCCACATGGGCGATATCGGCGGCGATGATGCTTTCATAGGACTGGCACAGCGACGCCAGCGCCAGTGAGTTGGCGGCCGTGCCGTTGAAGACGAAAAAAAGCTCGCAATCGGCCTGGAAGGCCGCACGGAACGCCTCGGCCGCGCGCTGGGTCCACGGGTCGTCGCCATAGGCCTGGGCCGACCCGCGATTGGCATCCTCCATCGCGCGCAGCGCCTCGGGACAGATGCCGGCATAATTGTCGCTGGCGAACTGCTGCAGCGTCTCGACCATCGGGAAATAAGCCTTTCGTCATGCGAAACCAAACAAAATATCCCACTATCTCCGACCCGGCAAGGCAACAGGCTCGATGGCCATCGCCCTGGAATCCATGAAATCCCAACTTTTTCGCGCATCCCGCGCTTTGCGATTCCATACACCGTCATCGCGCCGGATGAAGTGAGGCATCGTCATGAGCCTGCCCGACCACGTCCCGACCGACATGCCCGAAAGCCACCGCAGCGCGCCGGTCCTGCTCGCGCATGACGATACGATCCGCGTCGCGGCCGGGCGGATCGTCACGATCCTCCGCGACCATCTGGCGGCGAACGTCCCGGTCGCGATCGACGGCCGCAATGCCGAAGGCGTGCACCAGGTGCGCGTCGCCTTGCGGCGATTCCGCGTCCTGACCCGCCTGCTGCGGCGCGACAATCCCAACGTGGTGCTCGAGGGCGTCTCGGCCCATGCCAAGGTCCTGGCCAAGGCGGTGGGCGACGCCCGCAACTGGGACGTCCTCCTGATGACGACGCTGCCCAACCTCCAGCCGCTCGGGCTGATGGACCTGGATGCAACGAAAACGCTGGCGCCGCGCGCGGAACCGATGCGCCGGTCGGCCTATGCCCAGGCGCGGCAGGCTTTGACGGGGCAGGACGCTGCACAACTCCAGACCATCCTGGACCAGATGGTCGAGGGCGAGCTGTGGGTCGCGCCCCTGGCGGCCATGGCGCAGGATTCGCTGCAGGAACCGGCGATCGATTTTTCCGCGCGTCACCTCGAGCGGCTGCACCGCAAGGCATTGCGTGCCGGACGGGATTTCGCCCTGCTGCCGCCCCAGGACAGGCACCGGCTGCGCGTGGCCCTGAAGAAGCTGCGCTATACCGCCGAGTTCTTCCGCGGGCTGTATGCGGATTCGGACCAGACGAAGGATTTCATCAAGAAGCTGTCGGCATTGCAGGACGTCCTGGGAATGGACAGTGACGTGCTGACCACGCGCTATCTGCTGGCGCGACTCGGCGAAGGGGCGGAGGACGATGCGCGGCTGCAGCACATGCTGGGGGCGGTCACGGGTTTTTTATGTGGCCATCAGATCGCCGTTCATCGGGACGCGCACCTGCGCTGGCGTAAATTCCGCCGCCATCGCACGTTTTGGAGCAGGTGAATCCGGCGGGCCCTGTCATGGGGATGTCATCAAGTCTTCGCCGTCCTGTTATTGTCTCGACGCGGGAGAGTGTGCATAGCAGCCGGTGTCTCCGCCGGCCCGGCCGACGGGACAGGGCACGCTTCCGGGCCCTTGATCGCGTGCTTCAGCACGAGGGAATTCGGCTATGTTCAAATCCGAAATCGTCGAGATCGACGGCGTCTTCGTCGGGGTCGTCATTCAGTCCCGCCGCGACGGCGCACGCGTGTTCCGTGCCATCCATGAATGGCTGCGCCCGCTGAACGGACAGATCATGTCCTCGCTGCAAGAGGCCCGACAGATCGCCGCGGGCCTGTTCCGCAGCCGCCGGGTCGGCTTGGCGGCGACGCCGGCTTAGAGCGGCGCCCGTTCAACCGATTCCGTTTGAACGGGGGTCTGCTCTAGCCCCCGGGGGCGAGTTCGTACAGTTCCAGCGGCAGGTCGTCGGGGTCGGCGAAGAAGGTGAAATCGCGGCCGGTCAGAGTGTCGTGGCGCACCGGCTCGACCTCGATCCCGGCTTCCTCCAGTCTGCGCACCGCGGCCCGCAGGTCGCGCACCCCAAAGGCCAGGTGGCGCAGGCCTCGGGCCTCGGGCCTCGAGGGGCGAGGGGGCGGGGCGGGAAAGGAAAACAATTCGATCTGGGCCTGGCCAACCGCCAGGTCGCATTTCCAGGACTGGCGTTCGGCACGGTAGGTTTCGCGGATGATCGGCAGGCCGAGGATGCGTGTGTAGAAATCCTTGGATCGGCCATAATCCGAACAGATAATGGCAACATGGTGCAACCCATCGATCATGGAGACGTCCTCGGCAAACAAGCTTTCTTAATGACATGCCGGATCGGGGGGAGGAACCCCTCTTGCGTAGATACAGGCCGATCCCAAATTTGAGGAATCGGCAATCGGTATCGTGCGGGAGGAAGGCGTGGAATCTCGTCCTGAAGCAACAGCGGGCGATTTGTACGCCCGCTACGGCGATGCCGCGTTGGCCATCGCCCAGACGCACCTGGATGAGGCGCGCGTCGATGGCGATGCCGCCAAAGCCCGATACTGGATCGCGGCATGTGATGAGATCAGGCGGCTGCACTCGGGAGACGATACGGTGGAGATCGATCTGTCGCGTTAGGGACGGCCGTTCGGCAAGGACGGGCGCGCTTCCGTCCCGCTTATGAGTCCGTGACCAGAGGCGGACCGGATTTCATAATTTGGACACGAGCACATGCACTCATGTCATGAAGATGAAGACCGGGGTGGATGAACGACGTGAGGGCAAGCGGATCGCGTCCTTTTCTCCCGGACCGCACTGGGGGTATGGTTTGCCTTTCGGAAGGGCTTGGGGCATGAACGCGGGTATGGTCGAAGCCAATATTGCAGCGCGTGAGGCGGTACCGCAACGCGCGATACGTCAGGTATCACCGGTCGGCAAACTGGCCGATTGGGTATGCAAGCGCCCCGGGCTCAATCTGGTGGTCGTACTGCCCACGGTCCTGGCGGCTGTCTATTATGCCTTTATCGCCTCACCTCAGTATGTGTCCCATGCCTATTTCGTAGTGCGGGGGCCGGGGGTGCAGGCGCCGAGCATGTTCGGCAGCCTGCTTCAGCAGGTGGGGTCAGGCGGTGGCGGCGGCAATGAGGACACGTACGCCGTTCAGACCTACATGATGTCGCGCGACGCGGCGCGCACGCTGATCGAGACGCAAAACCTTCGCGCGGCCTTCGACCGTCCGGATGCGGATTTCATCGCACGTTTCCCCGCGTTTTACCGCGGTAGGACGTTCGAGCATTTTTTCAGATATTATCAGAATCATGTGATTGCCGAACTCGACACCGAAACCGGTATCTCGAACCTTACGGTCCGCACGTTCTCGGCCCAGGATTCCCAGCGGATCGGCCGCGCGCTGATCGGCGCCGGCGAACGCTTGGTGAATGAGATGAACGAGCGGCAGCGTCGGAACATGATCGCGTCGTCCCAAAAAGAGGTGACCGAGGCGGAAGACAAGATCCGGCGTATCGAACTGGCATTCGCGGCCTATCGCAACAAGGAAGGGCTTCTGGACCCGTTGAAGCAGTCGGTCCCCATGTTGCAGGACATCGATCAGCTCAAGGCCATGCTGGTGGCGGCCAAGCTGCAGATCGCGCAGGTGACCAGGACGGCGCCAAACAGCCCGCTGTTGCCGGTGTATCAGCATCGGGTCGAGGCGCTGCAGGACGAGATCGCGCGGGCCAACAAGGGCATTACCGGCCCTGATACGTCGCTGGTGCCGAAGATCACGGCCTATGACGATCTGACGGTCCAGCGAGAGATCGCGGAACGCGAACTGGCGGCGGCGACCGTCAGTCTGCAAACCGCCAGGGCGCAGGCCGACCGCCAGCAATTATATCTCGATGAGATCGCAAAGCCGGATCTGCCGGATTATCCGGAATATCCGCATTCGGTCGCGGATATACTCATCGTGTTCGCCACGGGATTGGGGGTGTATGCAATGGGCCTGCTACTGATCAGCGGCGCGCGCGAGCACCAGATTACGTGATGGCGGCGCAACGTCAGGTTTCGGCCTCGCCCCAGCACGATCGCCGATCGTCGTCGCTGCTCGGATTGTTCATGCTTCAGTGCCGGGTGATCGGCGCCCTGCTGTTTCGCGAGATGCACACGCGATATGGGCGAGAAAATATCGGTTTCCTATGGGTGATCGGAGAGCCGATCCTGTTCTGTGCGGGGGTGGCGATCGCCTGGACCGCGATACGGAATTCGCACGAACATAACCTGCCGACGACGGCGATCGTCCTGACGGGTTATGTACCGCTGACCATGTGGCGGCACTGTCTTGGCCGGGCGGTCTTTGCGTTCCAATCGAATGGCAGCCTGCTGTTCCACCGGCAGGTGACGCCGCTTGATATCATATTGGCTCGTACAATTCTGGAAATCATGGGCGCGCTTGGTGCGGGATTCCTGGTTTTTCTGGGAGCATGGTTTCTGGGTTATATGGAACCGCCAAAAAATTACGGGATGCTCTATCTTGGATTGGGCTTCCATTGTTTGTTCAGTCTTGCAACGGCATTGCTCGTCGCGGCCCTAAGTGAAATGTCTGAACTGATTGAGAAAAGTATTAACATTTTTTCCTATCTTTCTCTTCCTTTCTCCGGTGCCTTCATGATGGTCGATTGGTTGCCGCCTCGGTGGCAGAGCGCCATTTTGCTGTCACCGAGCGTTGACAATATCGAGATGATTCGAGAAGGGCAGTTCGGTGACAGCGCCCATGCGCATTACGATATTTTTTATGATGGCTGGATTACGTTCGTTCTTCTTTTGATCGGTTTGTCCCTGACCTTGCGTGCGCGCCGCCATATCGTGGTTCAATGATATGGCGCATATCGCTCGCCCCATGGTTCGATGTGTGGATATCTGCAAGACGTTTCCCGTTCATCGCGGCGTGCGGCAGGTGTTGGAGCGCATCAATTTCACGATCGAAAAAGGGCGCAAACTCGGCATCGTCGGGCGCAACGGGGCGGGAAAATCGACGCTGATCAAGATTATCGGCGGTGTTGAGATTGCGACATCGGGCCGTGTCGAACGAACAATGAGCGTATCTTGGCCCTTGGCGTTCGGCGGTGCTTTCCAGGGCAGCCTGTCGGGGCTGGATAATCTGCGGTTCATCTGTCGGATATATGGCTTGGATTATGTCAGTACCCGTGTCTTCGTCGACGATTTTGCCCAGTTGGGAAAACAACTGGCCGAACCGGTTAAGACCTATTCTTCCGGCATGCGTGCACGCCTGGCCTTCGCGCTTTCGATTGTCATCGAGTTTGATTGTTATCTGATCGATGAAGTGATCATGGTAGGGGATGCCCGTTTTCTGCAACGTTGTCAGGACGAGTTGTTTGGAAAACGGTCTGACCGGTCGCTGATCATCGTGTCCCATGACATGGGATTTATCCGGGAGCATTGCGATACGGGGGCATTGTTGCATGATCGCCATCTGAACATGTGCGCAAGTGTCGCTGATGCGGTCGAGCGATACGAGGCGCTATAGTCAAATCAATATAGTCAAATCAATCTGTTGCATAAGAATGGGGTCAGTTTATCACGGGCTGACCCCGATCTTTTCAAGAAATCAATTTGCGAGATTTTTCCAGATACTGACGGCCGGGATTCCTACCTTTAACAGTTTCGCGGCACGTTCCGGAGTATCGGCTTCGACATAGACGCGTAGCTCCGGCGCATTGCCGGACGGGCGCAAATGGATGATTTCGCCACTTGCAAAAGTCATGCGAAGTCCATCCGTTTCGTCGGTATGAGCAAGATCGCCGCAAACGGTAACGAATCCCAGTTCCGCTGCCCCCTGCGCCGGATGGCGGCTGAGCTTTTCGATTTCGGCCTGGCTTTGGGCGGTTGGCATATCCACAAGGCGGTCGCTGAGCGTAAAACGCGGCGGAAGGGTGTTGACGAGCGCGGCTAGATCCTGACCGTGCCGATGCGCGGCCACAAGGGCACAAAGCATCGGTAGTACTGCATCGCGTGTCGGCAATGCGCGAAGTGTCTGATTGCCTTGCTTTATATCGGTTGCCAGTAGAAAGCCGCCATTGGCTTCGTAACCGACAGAAGGAACCAGCCCGGCTTCGGCGGCGTCGGTCATTGCCGCCACGACAAAGGGGGAGCCGATGCGGGTACGGCGGACATTGACGGCAAAGCCGGATTTTTCCAATGCCGTATTGCTGCTGACGGGTGTCGTGACAGCCGCCGCTCCAAGGAAACGTGCTGCAAGGATGCCGAGCACATCGCCGCGGAGCCAATATCCATTGCGATCGGCCAGAAGGGGGCGATCGGAATCGCCATCCGTGGTCATGATGGCATCCAGCGTGCCGTCGCATGCCCATTCACGTGCCAGCATGCCATCTTCCGGACGAACGGCTTCGGTATCGACCGGGATGAAATCGTCTGTCCGGCCCAGCGGGACAGCCTCGCCGCCAAGGGCCTCGACGATTTGTACTAACACGTCGCGACCAACGGCGGAATGCTGATAGACGCCTAACGTCAAGCCCGACAGCGCACCGGAGCCGAAAAAGTCGCGATAGCGCGCTATGTAATCAGGGACGACATCGGTCATGGCGGGCAGATCGACGGACCCGACCAATGCGCCGTTCGCGTCGAACCACCCGTCGGGCAGCATGGCATCCTGCGTACGCATGGCGGCCTCATCGGATTTGAGGAATTCGCCGCGCGTTCGGTTGAACTTGATGCCGTTGCGATCTGCCGGGATATGGCTGCCGGTGACCATCAACGAAGGCCATCCGCGTGCGAAGGCATACAGGCACAGCGCGGGCGTCGGGACGAAACCGCAGAAGACCGGCTCGCCCCCCGCATAGCGGATGGCGGCGACGCAAGCCCGCACGATACGTGGCGTACTGGGACGCAGATCTCCCGCAATTGCAACCGGGGTGCCGGGCGAAAATTCACCAAGTGCCGCAAGATGGCGCAGATATCCCTGTGTATAGGCAAAGCACACGGCATCTGTCATGGCAGCAACAAGACCGCGAGCGCCACTGGTCCCGAAGGCAACGCCGGATTGCTTCATCCACTCGGCTATTTTCATAAGGCGGGATATCTTTCAAAAAGTCGCAGTTAAGTCGGCATTTTTAGGCCAAGAGGAAAGGCCGCTTCTGATCCCGGCATGGAAACGAAAAAATCTTGCGCCGCAGACCGGAGAGTTTGTTATGGTTGTTATCCGGACAATTGCCATACTTTCTGATATCCCGAATATACCACTTCGGCTCCGATGGAGGACATGAATTGGTCTACGATCAGCCCCTTGCCCCCTTGACCGAGGGGAGGTACGTCGAAATCATCTACGCAGATGATAGTCCCTTCACCGATCAGGCGCCGGGCCGCCATGACCTCCATCGCATGATGCACTGCGCTTGGTACCGGATTTTCAAGGTCGAGATCGAATGAATCGAGATAGATCAGCGCCGCCGGCCGGCCGGCGACCGAACCAAGGGCATGGAGTGCCGCGACGGAATCATTGAGTATCGTGCTGGTGGTGCCGCTACATGCCCTGCGAGCGCTGTCGATACTGGCCGGGTTAATATCTATCGTGAAGACGGAGCCATGGCGTGTGCGGGCATACCAGTCGAATTGAAATGTGCTCTGTCCGTCCCCTTCCCAGTTGTCAGGGATGCGGAGACTGCCAGTTTCAACGATGAACGGGCGAGTATGCCTGTCCAATCTCTCAAAGATTGCCGCGAAGCCTTGCGCACGTTTGCCAAGAACAGGACGGAGATAGGTCTCGAAGCCAGTCCGAAAATCGCAGTCGCGTGCTTCTTTCGGCAGCCCGACATAAGCGAAATCGGCTTCCACCAATTCGGAAATCATCGTGTCGAGAGTGAGGGCGCGCTTGCGAATTCTTTCAATGGAGGCGCCGGAGGCAATTTCAGCAGCCAGGGAATCGATGCATTCGGGTTGCTGCATCAGTCTGCCGAGCGTCGCTTCGCCATCGTCTCCCGTAAGTTTGTCGAGAAGCGCGAGGATCGGGCCATGGTTTTTGTGAAGGGACCGTGCGCGGCGCCCTGCGCCGGACGCCCGGGGTGGCCGCGTGGAGGAGGAGGCGCCTTTGATAGAAAGATCGTCGTTCACCAGGATGTGCCTCCATTCTACAATGTCCGCTCAAAAAAACTGAATCGTCCTGATTTTTTTAGAAATCTCGTCGGGATAAGGATGGCTTCGTCCATACTCGGTTCTCGACCATATGCCACTGACGGAATAAGATTGTTACCGCCTTCCCCTATGAGTTAGAAAGCCAGTAACTATCTCTCAACCTGGACGATCAAATGGGACCGCCTGTGTTCCTGGAGACTTTCAGTGGCACTCAGATTTTCCATTTTGGGACTATTGGGCGGTATGCTGATTACCTCGGCTTATGCACAGCAGGGGACAATGTCTGACAAGGAGGGCCTTGGTCAAGTGCTAGCGCACAGCCGTCTTACGGCACCGATGATCAATGGCGGTACCGCGACAGGCTTGAACGTGAATCGTCAGATTTCGCTCCTGTCTTATGGTGCGAAATGTGATGGAGTGACGGACGATACAAAAGCGATCAACAAATGGCTGGCGAATGCGGCTGGGATGCCGGCGGATGTCGAACTCGAGGCGCCAGCAGGCGTGTGTGTGTTTACTGCTCCGCTAGCCAATCCGGGTGGGGTGCAGGCTAATCATGTCGATCTGCATGGAGCGGGGCCGTATGCAACGACTTTTCTCTATATGGGTCATGACTCGCAGATTGATCTTTTGACGATCGGAGATGGGGTCAGCCCGCAGAAGAACTGGTCGTTACACGACTTCCGCATAGCGTCGAATACAAGGATGAGTGCGGGAACCGCATTGCATGTGCGGGGGATGGTGCGCTCGGCTGTCGGAAACATCGTTCTTGATGGCCAGGAGGGCAATGGAAAACTTTGGAACGGTGTGTGGTTCGATGAGGTGGATTTTATTGCGACTTGGGGGCAAAGCTATGCCGTCGGTCAGAATGACGCTTTCCGTATTAATGGAGGAAGGCTCGGCTCGGCGGATTTTTCGCTGTTGGGTTGGAAGATCGGGCCTACTGATTCCCGTATTGTACCGAGAATTGGTGTGCATATCGGTGGTGGATTGGGTGGGTTCGTCTGTGGGCCCGGCACGGACATCATTGGTAACGGCACAAATGTTTTGATAGATAACGCCCTCGTTAGGGTAACAAACCGCGAACTATTCTTTGCCTCGGGTTGCTTCATTGACAGTTCCGCGTCAGGCGCAGGTGTTGAGGTTAACGACACGCAGGGTAATGCAGGCGACCTCTATATTTCATTTGCAGGCAGTTGGATCGCGTCCTCGGCCACCTCTAATCTCCAGCTCGACAAGGCGGTGCGGGGTCATCTTGTTTTTTCGGGCGGGACGATCTTCAATGCTAGGGGAGATGGCGTGCATGATGTCTCTATGATGCGACAGACTTATTCGGGCACGCAATTCCGCCAGAACGGACGAGGTGGAACTGGTGGTTATGGTTTCAACGCGTTGTCCTCAGCATCTGAAATCATGCTGATTGGCGATGATTTTGAAGGCAATTACAATGGCCCCATGCATGGGAAGGAGCATGTTCTGTCTGATGATGCGGCGACGTTCCTTGCTAGACGTGTCGACTTACCGCTGATCTGGACCGCCGACACTTCCCAATGCGGCTCGTTGCCGGGCGCAAGCGGGTGTCTGGTTCTACGTGACGCGAAAAGAAAGGTACATTTCATCCCGGCCTGGGGAGGAGCGGCAGGCGAGGGGACATCAAGATAGTGTTGCAGCGTCCTTCCGGTAGCGTGAGAAGGGCGAAAATGACACGGGCTTATCTTGGGCGTTATCACATATCCTCTCTTTTAGGCCGTTCTCTTTTAGGTTAAATGAGCGCGAGGCGACATATTGGCTAGTGACATGAAAGAGTTTCAAAGAACAGTTTGGTTCGATGTATCTGATCTCCTTGGCTACTTTCCTGACAACCGGACTCCTACGGGGATCCAGCGGGTCCAGATCAGCGTTATCCTGTCACTTCTCTCGGGTGACGAGAGAGCAGGAATTGGGCTTTGCCGCTTTCTGGAGGAGGAGAATGGCTGGTTTTCGGTAGATCCTGATCGCTTTATGCAGGTGTGCACGCTCAGTTTGACCGGTTCCGACGCGCGGGATATAGCATGGCGTCGTGAGGTATCAGTGCTGCGTCAAGAAGCAGTGGCGGCAAAAATTGATGCTTTTCCGATGCGGTCTGTCTTGATCAACATCGGTACCTCTTGGTGGCTTCCTAATTATTTCATGCATATTCGGGAAGCGAAAAAAAAGAGCGATATCTATTACATTCCGTTCATCCACGATGTGATTCCCGCTGTAACGCCACGCTTTTGCGCACATGAACTTGTCCATGAATTCATTGATTGGTTTATGGGCGTTGTGCAACATGCGGACCGATATTTTGCCGTTTCGGAATCTAGCAAGAAAGATTTCCTCGCTCTTGCGGCGGAGTTGAACGGTGGTATCTCGTCGGCTGACGTGTGTGTCGTGCATCTGGCTGCCGAAAAGCGGGTTGCACCTGTGTCTATGACGGCGGCCGCGAGTCTTTTCAGGCGAGCGGGGATTGAGCCCAGAAAATTCGTTTTCTTCGTCTCGACGGTCGAAGCCCGCAAAAATCAAGCCGGAGCGCTCGATGTCTGGCAGAACCTGATTCGTAACAATCCTTATCTAAAGATTCCTAAGCTTGTAATTGTCGGAAAGCGCGGCTTCGAAAGTCATTTTTTCTTAGATAAGTTAAATGCGTTTATCGAGGCTGAAAAATATATTGCCTATATTGAGAGTGTTAGCGATGAGGAGCTTGAGGCACTTTATTCATCCTGCCTATTTACGATCTATCCAAGTTATTATGAAGGCTGGGGGCTGCCGATTACGGAGTCGCTTGGCTATGGCAAGGTTTGCGTTACGGCGGATAATTCCTCTTTGCCGGAAGCTGGGCAAGGATTGACTGTCACTTATCGCACAGGATCGAACCATGATTTTGAGGAAAAACTTCTCTCTCTGCTCAAGGACAAAAGACGATTAGCTGCGCTGGAACAGCGCATTGCGGAAAATTTCCAATCTCGTACATGGAAAACGATCGGCCAAGAAGTTCTGGCGTTTGCCGAATCTGTTCAAAAGGGCGCTGAGAAGACCAAAAAGATTGAGCCCGTGCTCGAGCCAGCTTACTACGCATTCAATCGCAATAGGAAATTACAGATTTCGAGCGAACTCACTTCGGCGGAGGTGCTGCGTGCAGGTTCGGGTTGGCACCGTCTTGAGGATTTCGGTAGCTGGACACGTGGCACCGGGGCGAGGCTTGCCTTTACCACCGCGCAGCCATGCGACCGGATTTCGGTTCAGCTCAAAGGAATTCCATCTTCCCAATGTGAAGTGACGGTTTCAGCCAATATAGCGGGGTCGTCTGTCGCGCTTCGCCTTAATCCTGATGAGGTGGCTTGGTGTTTCTTAGATTTTGATGAAGATATCGCGGGGAAGCCACTAGAAATTTACATTTATTCGAGTGAAATTGAAACTACGACTGATCCGGTAACGCGCCATTCTCGCGCTATTTCGGTCGGTGTTTGCGGCGTATACGTCTTTGATAAAGACAATGCGAATGCGCGCACGGACTTCATTGAAGCAAACCTTTTCGATACGTTAAAATACAAAAAGGTAAAAAATTTACTCTGTGTCAAATGAGCTCCATCGAAACGTTATCGGAGGACACATGTCGGAGGACACATGGATGTTGAATCGGCGCGAGATTGGCGAAAAATGAGATTGGTCGTGAGTGCTATTACACGATTCCGGACGCAGAAATTCTATAAGTCGGGCGGTGTCTGGGTCTCTAAAGCCCTTCATCAGAAAATGAAGCAGGGCAATGCCGCACGGGATGCGGGCGACTGGGGTACCGCGGCTCGGCATTTTAGGGATGCAGTAGCAATCGATGGGTCACTCGCGCATGTCTGGATTCAACTCGGGCACGCGCTCAATGAAATCGGCGATCGCAGGCATGGGCTTACGGCGTACCGGACCGCTCTTGCACTTGATCCCTCAAAAGGCGAATGCTACTTGCATCTTGGTCGCTGGCTAGCCCATGATGGTGATTTCGAAAACGCGATCGAGGCTTACAAATCTGCTTTTTGGTTTAATGACGTGTCGGTTCACGTGGAGCATGAAATCGCTGCTGTGCGTCCGTCGCTTGGTGTGTTCTTGCAGCAGAGTAAGACGTCTAGAGCGACTGTTACCCATTTTCAGAACAGAGAGACAAATGCCCAGCTTACTTCAACTGAGACCGTGCTCAGTTTTGACGTTAGTGATTTAATTGCGCATTTTCGACACAATAAATTCCCGACAGGTATTCAGCGCGTCCAGATCGAGGTTATAGCGGAAGCTGTTACGAATTTCGCCAATCGTACTGAGATTTTCTTCTTTATTGATGGCATAGAGCATTTTATTTATCTCGACCATTCAACGTTCATGTTGCTGGCAACATTGTGCAAAAGCGATGATCATGAGGCCTGGGTGGCGGCGCGAGACGAATTTTTTGGGAGTATTCCTTTCTCGCGACCTTATCTGCCGCCGTACGGTGCGATCGTAATAAACCTGGGCACATCGTGGTGGATGTATAATTATTTTCTTGCGATTCGCAATCTTAAGCGAGAACGCAATATCACTTTTATTTCATATGTTCATGATCTCATACCGGCGATCAAACCCCAATATTGCGTAGATGGAGTCACTATAGACTATAATACGTGGCTTGTAGGGGTATTTTTTCACGCCGATGCATTCATAACTAACTCGGCTTCGACGACGCGTGATTTGGCCTATGTGGCTCATGTCATGGGTCATCCGCTGATCGAGCGAGATGTTGCAACGATACCGCTCAACGCTAGCTTCTCCAGTGATGATGCAGAGGGCACGCTCCCGCATGCCGCGCTCATCGAAAAGTGGGGTCTGCGGGCTCGCAGTTATGTTTTATTCGTTTCGACGATTGAGGCGCGTAAGAACCACGAAGCCGCGTTTCTAGTCTGGCAGGCTCTCGTAAAGAAGAATGGTGCCGCCGCCGTTCCACCACTTGTCTGTGTCGGTAAACTCGGTTGGTTGAACGACCGAGCGATGTCCGTGATCGCGGATGACCCGTCGCTCAGTAGCAAGATCGTCTTTATTAACCGGGCGAGCGATCTCGAGCTCAAGAGTCTTTACAGTTTGAGTCTTTTTACTGTTTATCCAAGCCATTACGAGGGTTGGGGGTTGCCGATTACGGAATCTCTTTCTTATGGACGGGTACCGTTGGTTGCTGATAATTCTTCTCTGGTAGAGGCGGCGGCCGGGTATGGCGTGGTGTTTGAAAGCGGTAATATCACAGATTTCATTGAAAAAGCGGAGAAGTTACTTGTCGATGCGGCGTTTAGGACCCATTTGGAACAACGGATCGCGAAGTACTACAACGTGACGACTTGGCAGAAAATGATGGGCGAAATCGTCACTTTTTCTGATAGCGTGCAGGCTGGTAAGAAGTCGCTTTATGATCGGTTTCCTAAAGCGCTTGAGGGATGTTATGTCCCAGTCAATCTGCATCGTGATCGCAGTATCTGGCATGGAATCGCTAGTGGCGAAATGTATCGTGTCGGTAATGGATGGCTGTGGCCCGATCCAAGAGGCTGCCGCATTAAACCTGGTCTTGCCGAACTCTGTGTTCCAAACCTTGCGTTTCCGGTTGCACGAGTCTTTCTGCATGTACGAGGGTTGGATTCAAAGGAGTCTTTTTTTTCAATCTATACAGAAACGGATATTGTTTTCTCTGGTATGTTGAAACCGGGACAGGCAATGTGGGCTGTGTTCGACGTTGATGTTGATTCGAAACGCTGCGCATGCTTTGAAATTTGCTCCCTTGATTCCGAGATTATCGTAATGGATCACGGAGGGAGCCCTAAGCGCTATTCCGCTGGTGTTTTCGTCTTGGGTTTCTGTGTTTCTAACAAACATGATCACCGTGACAGGCTGGATTTCCTTGAAGCAGTGACGAATAACAAGCTTGAACATGCCGACGCCTTTGCAAAGAACCGCATACGGCATTGGGTTTGATGTTGGATATTTCGGATTGGTAGAAGCAATAGCGAAAAACTGGATGACGGTAGGCTGAGAAGGTCATGTATCATAGCGGGTGAGCAAGAAGCCCGCCCAAGGCTCTTCAAGGGCGATGCACTGGAGTAACTGAAGCTGTTGCTGATTTTCGAGTTATTTGATCTCTTGATGCGAGCCGTTCCAAGATTCGAATCGAAGTAACGAAAATCGACCATCTTATCAATGTCATTGCGTCAATTGTCCATTCCACGAACGACTCGTTATCGAGTCTCATAGCGGGGATCGGTACCAATCATCAGTTTCGGCCATGCATCGCGAAACGTAACTGGCCGCTGCATAGCTTCGTCACTTTGAGCGAGTTCCAAGAGAATTTCCAGCCCGCCAGAAAGTGCTGATGACGAAGACGTATTGAGTTTGGTTAAATAATGACGAAGACCGTCCAGGTCCGGCTCTCGGCCCAGAATCAGACGATATGCGTGTTGTATAAATTCGATCGCGGCTTCTTGATGATGGGGTGCTTTTTCCTCGGCCATTATCCGCTCCCGCCCCTCCGCTATTGACAGAATTCCCTTTGTGCAAAGGTCTTCTTGCATCGGGCAAATTATGGTCTCGATCAGAAAATTATCATTGAGTGGGCGGGTGTTTATCAGAGGATCTCCGTGAAGGGCAGCAATCAGAAGTGCCTTGTCCAGGATGAAAGTCGAATCAATTTTAAAATCGGTTTCGGGTACATATGCAAATCTATCTGATGCGGGATCCATTATACTGTCGTCTATGTCGTAGTCTTCGATATAAAGTGATCTATCTATTATAAGATAAGTCTTTTTTGACTGAGAAATCTCGAAAGTCATAGAAGATATGTCTCCAAATACCCTGTCGGCATTGGAGAGTATGGATGTAGTATTTTCGAGAGACGATATTATGACGCGAGACCTTTTAAAAGGATAAGGCCGTGAAAATTCGACCTGAGCAGGATGAAGCAGATATATGACATTATCCCTGTCTGGAAGAGAAAAGAGAGCCTCTTCTTTGAGGCCCCATGAAAATACGACTACGTCATACGGTATCGGCGGTAGAATGTCTTTTCGCGCTTCGTCGGGAACGAGGCAAATGAATTGATTCGCTTTGGGATACCCACCCAGGTGAAAACGCGTGCTTCTCGATGGATACAGGCGTTCCAATCGTTCTTTCCATAGGATGCTGGGCGCGAAATAATCATCGTAACAAAGAAAAGCATCGCTATAGGTAAATTTTTTGAATGGCGATACTCCATGTTCGATACCGATGAGGTGATAACTCCATCTGGGGCGAATGATCTCTAGCCAATTTGTTACGGATCCAGGCGAAGCCGCGATGATTATTGGAAACGTCGCGCCGAACAGAAACGAAAGCGCACTGTCGGCGTATCCGCGATCAAATCCTATGGTGAACAATCGCGCGTCAGGCCGATGAATGCGGACGGAATTATAAATCGGAAGAAGACTCATCAAGTCTTTTTCCTCGAAAGCGACAAAGCAGATTTCCGCATGTTGCTTGCTCACAGGCCTTTACCTCGATGTCTATTGTAAAATTTTTCTTTTACAGGATATATTTGTATGATTTTGTGGTATCATATAAATGATGTCTAAAAATATGTATCTGGAATATTTTGCGGTTTTTTCGCCTAATCACAATACATATCTAGGGGACGGCATGGTTCGGTGGCCATTAAAGAATTCTGTGAGATAATATTTCGAATCTGTGTAGTCGAAACTCCCTCAGTTCGCGGCAGGTACACGACTGAGCAATATCGTGAAAGATCATCAAAGCGGCCTGTCCAATCGTCGCCCATTGCAAATATATCTGCCGACAATCTGGTAATGTCCGATAATTTTTGATCCCAATGTTCTTCCGCGAATACGCCGTCAACAAAGCGACACGCCGAAACTATTTCGCAGCGCGCCATGAAATCATTTATCGAGCGCTTATTTTTCTGGGCATTGAATTCATCGGTCGAGATGCCGACAAAAAGACGATCACCAAGAGCGCGGGCGCGGCGAAGCAGGCGAATGTGACCCACATGAAACAGGTCGAATGTTCCATATGTGATGATCGTTCTCATAACTCCTTAATCCGTTCCCGTATGTGGATGTCTCAAAATCTTAATAAATTTGTCACATATTTTATCCGGTCAGGCAACAACAAGATTTATTGAAGTAATTTGTGGAATGTTCATTAATAATAATTTGTATGTGCTCACGTGGAGTAATAAAATAAGTAATTATTTTTTGATTTGAGTGTTAAAAAATTAAAATCACTTTATTATTCAAAGAAGTATTTATCCCAATTTTAAACCCCCCAGAGGAAATGCAATAATTTGTAACATTAAGGGCCATTTGACGTTACGGCGCCACTGAACATCGATTCAGCGGAAGTGTTTCAAATTGTTATTTTGCCGGGCGTCGTCAAGCGATCAGGCAGAATCGCCTGATCGCGACGTAATTCAAATAATAATGAATATTTCTATTTCGCGAGATAAGCCGCAGACATGGTCGGGCTAACCAGTGTGCTTAACAGATTGAAGAACTTGTAGAATTTATTAAGCTTTGCATTGGCGATAAAGATCAGATCCTTGTCGTGCATCGCGAAATGCTGGGCGATGAAATAGCTTGTCGGCTTCATCATATCCAGTTGGTAGAGCACAGGGGCGACCGCCGCGCCCGGGCGCACGGGCAGGCCCAGGCGTGTGGCGACTTCCGGCTTTTCATACCGGAACAGGAACACGGCGTTCGGGTCCGCGCGATCGTCCGATGGACCGCCCGTCCCCGCGACCGCTTCGGCGAGGCTGAGCTGCGAAATTGGGAAGGGGACGACCGAAACCTTCGATGTCGCACCGAATACCGAATAGGTCTTCGGCTGATACGTGACCTGAATGCGATCGCCGGGCACGAGGGCCACATTCTGTTGCGGGTCGTTTTCCAGCGTCGTCAGGGCGACCGAGCCTGTCCGTTCGTGACGGGTCAGGTAAACCTGCAGATCCTGCGGCAGGCGGGCCTCGCCGCCCGCGATGGCGATCATGTCCAGCAGATGTTCGTGGGCCAGGGTCAATTCCTGGCGGCCGGGTTTGCGGACTTCCCCGCCCACGACTACTTGGTTTGCGATATCATTCGCGATGCGGACCAGGACCTGGGGGTTCTGCGACAGGCCATGCAACCCGCCCCGGATCGCTGTGGCCAGTTGCGCGGGCGTGCGGCCCGCGGCTTGCAGACGGCCGACATATGGAATGTCGACGGTACCGGTGGCGTCAACGACGATCGGCGGCAGATTGTCGGCGCTGACGGCGGGCAGGGGCCCGACGCTGCCCATGGACTGGCTGCCGGTGCTCTGCGTGGCGACCCCCGAACCGGTGCCTCCGCCGACGCCGCCGAACAGGCTGCTACCCAGTTCGAAGATCGAGACCTGCAACGTATCCCCAGGACCGATACGTTCGGCCGCATCCGCCGCCGTGGCGGTTTCGATCAGCGTGTTCAGCGGCGGGGGCTGGTCCGTGGCCAGCGCGTCGATCACCGATGGCGTCACGTTGACGATGCGATAGCCCAGCGTATTGGTCGCCGGCGATTTGGCATCGCTCAGGATGTCGGATTCGACCGGGCCGCTGGACGGCATGGCGCTGCAGCCGGTCAGCAGGGCAAGGGCGCAGGTCAACGTCGCCAGCCGTACGGCCTTGGCGGGGGGGCGATCGGGTTTCATCGCGTTTGTTTCTAACCGCTCGGTTCCAGGGAGGAAAGTCACCGCTTGGCCGCCTTCAGGACGGTGTCATACATCGTTCCCAGCCGGCGCGCATAGTGGTCCATATCGTATAGGGCTGCGCGGCTTGGCCCGGCCGCCGCCAGCCTGGTGCACAGCGCATCGTTGCGATCCAGCCGGTCGATTCCGTCGGTTATGGCGGCCGTATCGTACGGATCGACCAGAAGCGCGTCCTCGCCTGCGACTTCGCGCGGCGCCCCTTCGCGCGAGGTCAGGACCGCCGTGCCGAAAGCCATCGCTTCCAGGACGGGCAGGCCGAATCCCTCGCTGAGGGAAGGAAACAGGACGGCCCGCGCGCCGCGGATCAGCGCGCCCAGCAGGCTTTCGGGCAGATAGTCGATCTTGACGATACGGCCCAACTGGATGCCGCGTTCCAGAAAGCGCAGTTCCTGCTCGGATTTCCATGCCATGGCCCCGACCAGAACCAGGCAGCGGCTGCTTTTGGATTCAAGGAAGCCTTCGATGACACGGCCGATATTTTTCTTCGGCTCGAACGAACCGAAGAAGAGGAAATAGGAGTCCATCTCCAGGCCGAACGCACCATGAATTTCCCGGGCGATCTCGGTTTCGGCCTTTTCGAGGATCTTATGGTCCGGGGCGATCGATTGGTAGGTATTGTGGATTTTCGGGGTGGCCTGCGGGAAGAAATCGACAATATCGGATTTGGATGCCTCCGATACGGTGCAGATGCCGTCCGCTTGAATACAGAGATCTTTGATGAGCCGGAAGTAATAGCTCTTGTTGTCGAGAGTCGTATGGGGCAGGCGCAAGGGAACTAGATCATGCATCGTGTAGATATTGAGCGCGCCCGTGACGCGAATGGGCAGCGGATAGGTCCAATGCATGATGGCCGGCGGATCCGGTATTCGTACCGTCGTGAAGCGGCGCGCGTACCGGTAATGTAGCGCAGCCCTGTGGAACAATTCGGGAACGTTAAGCAGGCGGTCATGGGCCGGCATGCGCGCAGTAAAGCCGCGCGCGTCGACCCGACCGGAAAGCGGAATCGGCACGGCGTCATAGCCGGCCAGATCGCCCCGGCGTTCCCGCCACCACCGGGACGAGAAGAGCTTGGTGCGCTTGCTCGGGACCTCCTGGCCCAGCGAGTCGAAGAAGATGACTTCTCGCAAGTCGGTCGACATACGGTGCGTGATGTTCATGCCGTAAAGAACATCGACCTTATGCCCCATACCCGTGAGGCAGCGGCTGAGCGTGCGGGCATAGGTCGCGACACCCGTGCCGCGCGGCAGGGCCAGGTTGAAGCCGTCGATACCGACGCGAATAGGGGTGCTAACCATCACATATCAATTTCGCAAAGTTAAACCGGGTCAGCAACCCGTACAAGCCGGGGAAATCGCGTAGGAGATAGTGCGACGCGGGCGTGGTGATCGCTCTGCTCCGCGGCGATGTCGAGGGCGAAGGCGACGCCCCGGGCCGCTTGATCATGCCAGTTGCGGCTGATGCGTTCGGGCGGAGGAGGGGACGATCCGAGGGCAGGACGTTCGAAACTCCTGCGTTCGATCTCGGCCTGCCAGCCTGGCCCGTCGATAGGATCGATATAGGTCGCGCTGTCGCCGGCGACTTCACGGAACACGGGGACGTTCGAGCAGATGCATGGCACGCCCAGTGCCAGGGCCTCGACGAGCGGAAGACCGTACCCCTCGGTAAAGGACGGGAGAAGGAGCGCGCGCGCGCGCGAAAGATATGTTGCGACGTCGCGGTCCGACGCCGAACCGTGCTCTTCAACCAGATTCTGCAGGGCGGGGCAGCGTTCCAGCATGTCGATGATATTTTCGTTTTCCCAGCCGCGCTTGCCGATCAGGATCAGTTTCGGCGCGCGCGTTCCATGCGTCTCGGCAAGGCGGCGCCAGATATTGAGCAGCAGAAGATGGTTTTTCCTGGGCTCGATGGTCCCGAGACAGACGAAATAAGGCGGATCGTCTCGAGACGCCGTGGCGGCGGCTGGTTGTGCGGCGACATGGATATGCAAGCCATGAGGGATGATCTCGATCGGCCGGTCGTTGCCTTGTTCCGTCATGAAGGGCCGCAGCCCGTCCCGGACATAGGCCGACGGAACGATGACGCCGTCGGCCAGGCGCGCGACCGTGCGGATGCGCCTTGTGTGGCGCGCCGGTTCGCGGGGCCGCGCGTATTCGGGAAATTCTATCGGGATCAGGTCGTGGACCATCGGCACGAAACGCAGTCCGGACCGGGCGATGAACCGTTCGATGGCGCCGGTCTGTATCAAATGATGGTGAGACAGTAAAAGATAGACCCCGCCGGCCGGCCCCGGCCGCCGCTCCAGCGGCGCGCGATGCAGCAGGCGGCGGGCCCGCCAGATCATGGAAGCGGCCTGGGACGCGCCATGCTGCCAGATATTCGCCAGGTCCCGCACGAATGAAGCGGTGCGCTGGAACGGAAGATGGGAAAGGCCGGCGATCGGATGATAGGCGACGAAATGCGTCTGCTGCGGATAGGCGTCCAGCAGAAAGGTAGCGTACTCGATTTCGACCCGGTCGATGCCCGTGGGAACGGACGCCCCGGCGCGGGACAGGAGGCGCGAGACATCTAGAAAGATGGGAAGCATGGCGTGCAACGATCCGGTACGCTCAGCCAGCGCTGCGAATGACGACACGTTCGATGCGGGCCGTTTCTGATTCCAGCGGGACGGCGCTGGAGAGGCCTTCGGCGCGCGTGCGGTATGTGGCCCGCTCGATCCGCTCGACGGCGCCCGCGACCACCGTGGACAACGCCTTTTCCGAGAAGAATCCGCCGGCTATCAGGCATCGATCGATCAGAACGCGGCAGAACGCGGCGAAGGTCGCCGCGTCCGGCTGTTCAGGATTGTTCCAGAATTCCGCCAGACTGCCCTGATGGGTCACGCCGCGTATATCATAGACCGCTTCGCCCAGGGTGATGACGGGAACGTTCGACGCCAGGGCCAGGGTGCCGGTCGTGCTGTTGATCGTGACCACGCCCTTGGCCGGCCGGACCAGCAGCGCGATGTCGCCGGTTTCGAGATAGCGCACCCGGTCGCCAACCCCGGCACGGGCCGCGAGGTCGGTTACCAGCGCACGCCAGTCGCGCATCCCGTTATCCAGCGGATGCTCTTTGACCAGCAGCCACAGATCCGCCGGCGCATGCGCCGCGAAGCTGCCGATGACCTCTCGGATAGCCTCTTCCATGTTGCGAAACGGCGAATGCAGGCGCACCTGCGCATCCGCGTCCAACTGAAGCGGAAACAACATATGGGGCCGTCCCGAACGATCGATTTCCGCGATCGTTTCGGCCGTGCGGGCCTGGGCGGCGTCGCGCTGGCGCAGGCGGCGCAGCCAACTGATTCCCTCGCGCCAGGGATGCCAGGGACGATAGTCGTTCCAGTGACGGAAATACCAGCGGGACAGAATATCGGCTGCGTTATAGGCAACCGCCTCGGATGCGCGGCGGCGGAAGGATGACGGCACCGGATTGTTGACGGGGGCCGGCGGCAGTAAGGCTGCCTGCGTGCGATACCAGTCGGGATCGCGCGGCAGGGTGGAATGCCCGTTCACCCCCCCGAGTTCCAGGGTAACCCAGTCCGGACGGATATATCCTTCTTCAAAGACATGGACGGGAATATGCAGCCTGCCGCAGACCGCGATGGCCGAGCGATGTAGGGGACGGCAATCGCCGAACAGCAGCACGTCGGTAATGTTGTGGCGGTGGATGACCTGTGCTACGAAATCCGGCCAGCGGCCGAGATCGCCGCGATAATCGATATCGCCGCCGAGGCGCCAGAACAGCTTGTCCCCGCCATTGAAATTTATTTTATGGACTTCGTGTCCCGCTGCCCGTAGCGCAATGCCGATCCGGCGGAACAGCGGCCCCATCAGACCCTGAAGCAGCAGAAAGCGGCGTGGCGTGCTTTTGCCCGATGTCGATCGCGATATCATCATGCCGGCCGTTCCGATCCTTGATTTTTATATGCTTGGCGCCGTCGGCCCGCGGCGATCAGCGTTTTCATGCGTCCCTGCAAACGGCGTACGCGCATCAGCGGGGTCGGCCTCCACAATTTTTCGTCACCGAGACGAGAAAGTAACGTCTCCAAGGGGCACGGCAGTTCCGTCACCGGGTCCAGATAGCGCGGGTAGATCAGCAGGGTGCCCGCGGCGAGTTCCTCGATTGTCAGCGTCCTGTTCCGCCGGGCGGGAATAATCCCCCTGTCGATCGTCAGTCCCCAGCCGGCATAGAAGGGCACGCCATAGGTGACGACCTTGACCCCGCGCAGCAGAGCCTCGAAACCGGCAAGCGACGTCAGCGTATGGACTTCATCGACATGACTCACGGCCGCGGTGATCGCTCCCCCGCGGCTGACATGGTCGGCATATCGGCGAATGATGGCGTCGTCCAGTCGTCCCTCCCTATGTCCGGCATCGACATCCGGATGCGGTCGGTAAATGACGAATGCGGCGGGATTGCGTTCCCGAACGGCTTGAAGCAGCGCGAGGTTCCCTTGGATCTCGCCGCCGCCGCAGCGGACCGATAGATCGTCGGCGACCTGGCCCGGTACCAGAATCACCGTGCGGCTGGTTTGCGCTGGCCAATCGGGGCGAGAGCCGCCACCCGCGCTACGCCCGTATTTCGATATTCCATCACGAATCAGACGGTCGATGATCGTTCGCGCGCGTTGCCTGATCCGATCGTCGAACAGCGTGGTGGCCAGGATATGCTCGAGATCGCTGGGCTGACGCGGGTCGTAATAGATGCCGCGCTTATCCAGGATGATCGATGCGGGCGTTCTGAGATCGCTGCCCAGTCCCACCGAACGGACAAACCCGTCCTCGACGCGCCAAAGGGGCACTTCCTCGCGGCGGATCGTGGTTTCCAGCCGATGTGGAATACGCGTGGCCCAAGCCGCGATCGCTTGCGTGCCACCATGGGCGAGAGACGCCCTGACGGCGGCGGAAACACGGTTGCCGAATGGCGGATGCCCGGGCGCGGACGAAAAGAAGCGGGCCATCCGCCGGCGTTTCCATAGCGACATGCCGCCGCACAGGGCGATCTTCCGATTCTGGGTCAGAATATCTTTCCAAAGCAGCAGAAGATCGATCGTCGCCGCCAGAGTCGCCGGCATGCCGGTGAAGGGGTCGACATAGCGACAGGCTTGGGCAAGGCCCGTTCGGATGTCTTGGCTGGTCAGGACATGTCCGTCCGTATCCTGGGGGCGTGCATACCAGCGGGTGGGCAGCCCGCGCAGCGCGCCGAGGATGGCGATATCCCCCGGACCCAGTTGATGGATTTCTTCCGCGTGATCCAGAAGGCCGTGCGGGTCGGCGGGCAGCAGGATTTCGGCGATGCCGGTCCGTCGCGCAAGACGGCGCGCGCCATGGTTGGCCGCCGCGGTCACCAGCAGGAGTGCCTGCGCCGGGAAGCGGCGCATAAGGCCGCTTACGAACGGTTCTGCGGCTTGCGCCGAAACGCGGGAGCACAGTGCCAGGATGATCGGGCGGCCGAACGAAGGGCGAGGGGCCCAGAAACTGCCGCCGATCCGGGCCTGGCAGATCGTCGCGGCGAGCTCCGGCGGCACGACGCTGACCGAATCGGCTTCGGGGCCCGTGTGACAGGGTACTGAGAGCGGAGGCACGTTCGCAGTGAAAGGCGGCGCACGGAGAAAGCCTTCGCGCGGATAGAGGACTGACAACGCCATGTTCGCCCCGGACGGAAGGGGGATCATCGTTTTTCGCTTTGCGCCGTGCGGGTCATATTCGAATCAGGATCGGCCCAAGCCGCCACGAATGCAAGCCCCGGCCCATCAGTCGACCTGCGACCGGAATTATTATAGGACAGTTTTATGTATGGCAGTCATCGCAGAAAAATAAAAATGCAAGAATTTCGTTACGTCAACTTCGTGGATATGATCTGATGGCATTGGCTTTTTTTTGTACCGCCGTCATATTCTGTTTCGTGGAGCTGTTCGGGACCCGCCTGAGGGCGGGACGGTTCTTGGTTTGGCGGCTGATCATCGATTGCCTGATCTGCGCGATATTCTGGTCGGCCGGACTTGCGGTGACGGGGGCATCCTCGGTCGGAAGCGCCGTCAGCATTCTGTTGCTCGTCGCGGTTCGGGTCGGTTCAAGGATCAAGGTTGCGCTGTTGGGCGAGCCCGTGGTCTTCTCCGATATCGTCGCGGGATTGAACCTGCTGAAGGCGCCTCAATTCTACGCCTTCGCTCTGCCCGGCTATTTAAAGCTGGGTTTTCTGCTGGCCCTGCCGGTCGGCGCGGCACTGCTGATCCGTGCCGTAAACCTTGCGCTTCGGCCGCATCTGGAGGGGCTGGCGGTCTTCCTGCTCTCCGTGGTCGCGCTGGCCCTGATCCCCGAGGAGAAGCTTGCGCCGATCCCTGATCTCAGGGCCGATATCGTGCGCATGGGATTGCCGGCGATACTGTTTCTTTATTGGCGACGCTGGCTGGGGCAGGCCGACATGGCGTCGCCCGGTGACGGGAAACACGGCGATGCCGACCATGGGCAGCGACCATCGACAGAGATCGTGGTGGTCGTGCAGTGTGAATCCTTTGCGGATCCAACCAGGTTGCCGATCCCGGCGGTCGACCGGGCGATGCGGTTACCGGGGCTTGAGCGGGCACGGCGCGATGCGGATTTCCAGGGGGACCTCCTGGTCAGCGGCTTCGGCGCCTATACGATGCGAACCGAATATGGATTGCTGTTCGGGCGGTCAGAAGAAGAATTGGGTTTCCGCCGTTATGATCCGTTTCTGACGGCAATGCGGGATCGTGCATATGCTCTCCCTTATAGATTGAGCAAAGTGGGCTATCGGACGTTTTTCGTGCACCCTCACGCGCTCTCGTTCTATCGCCGCGACCGGCTCATGCCGTGGATCGGCTTTTCTCAGGTCGCCGGACGAGAGGCGTTTCCCCACGTAGCGTCCCCGGCCATGCCCTATCCCGAAGATCGGGCGGTGGCGGCTTATCTCAGCCATCTTGTTGAGACGGCCACGGAACCGTCTTTCTTCTATGCCGTCACGATGGAAAATCATGGACCGTGGCCGGGACGCAGCGCGCGTGAATCGCTGGCGTCCTATCTTGGCCATCTTGCGAACAGCGACCGGATGCTGGACGAACTGCGGACGGCATTGGACAAGACGGGGCGCAGCTATCTGCTGGTTTTCTTTGGGGATCACCGGCCGTCTATCCGGGGAATGCTCTCTCCGGGCGAAGAGCGCGGCACCCCGTATGTCGTCCTGCGCTCCGGAGGGGATTGCCGCCGCGCGGAGCCTTGCGAACAAGCGCTGACCCCGGCGGAACTGCATCGTCTGATCTTGGATTTGGTGATGGGTAGAATGGCCTGACGAAACGGCTCATGTTTGATCAATAATTCATTGGCCTGCATCGCGATCGAAGCCGATTTGTCGATAGAACGTGCCGAGCGCGTTGCGGAAATTCTCTCGAGAGAACGCTCTGCGGCGTGCATGTCCCTTGGCGATCAGGGACCGCGGCAGGCCGCCGTCTTTCGTGGGCGTATCCAGCCGCGCGATTGCGTCCGCCATGGCATCGATATCATACGGATCGACCAGCAGCGCGGCATCGCCCCCGATTTCCTCCGTTGCTCCGCCCCGCGACGTCATGACGGGCGTGCCAAGCGCCATCGCTTCGAGGATAGGAAGGCCGAAGCCCTCCGCAAGGGACGGGAACAGAAGAGCCTTGGCCCCCATGAGCGTGCGCAGCAGACCGATCCGGTCAATCCATGGAATACGAATGACGGTGCTTGTCGGAGCACGGGATGACAGGTCCGGAGCGTCATCCCCATCGGGCCCGATCAGGATGAGCGGCGTGCGCGTTCTCGACCGGGCATGTGCCTTCAGCAGGCGGTCGATATTCTTGCGCGCCTCAATGCGTCCGACAAAGATGAACGCCCCGTCCGCGGCGATCGGGGGGACCCCGGCGATTTGGGTCAATTGATCTGTCGAAAATTCCACGGGCTGAGACAGATTTGTGATTTTGTCGGGAGAGGTGCCCAGCCGTTCGATGATTTGCCGCCTGACGGTTTCCGAAACCGTAATGATCGCATCCGCCCGTGTGACGGCTTCGTTGATCAGCCGCCGGAAGCGCTTGGAGTCGATGCCGGTCAGGTGCGGATGAGTGAGAGGGATCAGGTCATGGATGGTGGTTATGTTCAGGGCCCCCTCCAAATGCAGAGGAAGGGGATAGGTCCAATGGATCATTCGCGGCGGATGTGGCGTGCGCAGTGGCATGAAACGGCGGCGCAATCCGAAATGGACATGGGCGCTTCGATATAGATCACGGCTGAGCAGCGACGTGGGACCGAGGCGCCGCACGGTCGGTCGTGCGTGGAGTGCCCGCAGAAGGGGCAGGGGCGTCGTACGCCCGGAAGAGCGGGCAGGTTCTTCCTGTTCCAGCAGGATGGACGGGGGCATGTTCATCGCGACAAGAGCGTCGGCAAGCGCCGTGGCGTATGTCGCAACACCGGTTCCGCCTTTTCGGCCATAATTGCGTCCGTCGAGCCATATGAGAGAATCGGGGTCGACGTTCGTGGTCATCAATGTGTGGGCTTATGGCGTTGCGTCGTGGTTTCTATTTATTTTTTATGAAGCGTGAAGAATATCTTATCCAGAATGGGCAGTGAAATCGCGTGATTCATGTCTGGGTCTTGATAATGATGAAGCAAATGATGACGCTTGATCATCATGAAGATCTTGTTCTGAGCCTTGAAATGATGGCATGCGTAGTGCGTCACGTCATAACAGACATAGCCCGCCAGGAAACCTGACAGGAAATCGAGCCCGTGTTCCAGACCGGCAGCTCCGACGACCAGCGCTCCAAGGACCACGGCCAGGGGAAGCGAGGCGCCGAAGGGCATCAGGCTTCGCAACGGGTGGTTCGGTTGGGCGTGGTGGTTGCCATGCACTAGGAATATGAACGTTTTTCCTTTTGGAGTTCTGGCTTTGAAATGAAAAAGAAAACGATGCACGCAATATTCGAACAAAAACCATGTCATCAGCCCGAGAAGGCCGAGCGCGATAAACGATGACATGGAGCGTGCATGCCATATTGCGCCGATGCAGACCGTCAACACGATCGGCAACCATACGGCCAGGAAAGTCGTAAACGAAATGAAAGTCAGTCGTTCGAGCCAGGGATTGTCAAACAGTCGGACCGGCGAGCAGACGTTGTTTTTTTTTTGAATGTTCATGGCGTCAGCCAACTCTCCAACTCACCGCCATAAATACCTCAGAGGCGTTGCCGTCGTCACACTTGATTTGACCAAAACAGCTTCCGTCCTGTGTGTCCACGGAGAAACGCCTCGATCACCGGCTTTTTTGCGCCGAGAAACGGTTACACTAAGGCGCGATGCCGACATCAAAAAACAAATAACAGCAGAACACTTTGAAGAAAGTGTGGTGTCCGCGGCGGGATTCGAACCCACGGCCCCAGGATTCATCCCACTTCGGCTTTCACCGCCGCCATCGGTGATGGCGTTCGTGGTCTGGACTGTCCCTTCGCCATAGGCCCAAAGGCCGACAGGCGCCGCCCGTCCAGTCTCTACACCGTCCCGGCAAAGCCGGGCTTGGCTCGGGATTGGCACGACGCACGGTCAGAGCGTTCCCCGAATTTGAGCGGATCCGTCATGGGGTTTCCCGTCATGACGCCCAATTTGAACCAGGAATCCTGTGCTCTATCCTGCTGAGCTACGCGGACACACTTGGTTTTTTGTAGCCGATCGATGAGGTGAGGGCAAGCGTCGTGCGACCGTAGGAAGCATTAGCGTCCGCGGCGCGGCAGCCTGGCGGTCGACGCCAGACGGGCGATATGGCGTCGACAGAGAGTCAGATCCGGTGCGCCGGTTTGCTTGCAGTCTCGCTCAAGGGCCAGGGTTTGCATGGCGGCCTCCATCAGCCGGTCGGTAGTCCACAATGATAGGGCCTGGCCAAACGCTTCGGTGCGCTTGAAAAAGACGGGAGGACGCAGAGCGCGCATGGCGTCTGCGCGGCTTTGACCGCCATCCATGGCAATGCGGGCGCGGCGCAGCCGGTGCAGGTGCGATAGTAAAGCACGTGCAATCGCAATCGGACTCGTTCCCTCGGCCAATGCACGCTCGATCGCTAGATCGGCGCCGGCCCGATCGCCCACAGTGGCGGCGAAGGCTGCGTCCTCAAGTGAGACTCCCGCTGCGTCACCGATGCAGGCCCGAACATCGTCCAGTGAAAGCTGGCCGCCTCGGCCGGCATAGAGCACCAACTTCTCGACCTCTCCCCGTGTGGCGGCGCGGTCGGGGCCCAATTGACTGGCAAACCATGCAAGCGCGTCGGGATTGATGCGGATATCTTCCTCGGCCAGCATCTGGCGGATTGACGCTTCCAGTGCGCGTCCTTCCTCGGGATAGCAGCCGATCGCGGCGCATTGCGCATGGGCTTCGATCAGGCTGCGCAGACGCGAGCGTGCAGCCAGGCCGGGGGCTTCTATGACGACTAGCGTATCCGACGACTGGGACAGGCTGGTTTTCAGTGGGTTGGCTAGGGAATCGCCGCCTTCGCGAATCCAGATGACTCGGCGGCCGCCGGTCAAAGACAGGGCGAAGATTTCCTCTTCAAGCCTTTCTGGCGCATCGCGGTCTAGAATAACGACACGGAACGGGTCGTCCAACTGTGGCGCAATAGCCGTCGCCGCTTGGCGGGCGCGTTCGCGGATCAGGCCGATGTCGTCGCCGTGCAGCAGGATGGCACGCAATGCACCAGGTTCACGCAGGATACGCGCGACCGAGCGGGCGTCGATCTTCACTGGCTGTTGATCGTCCCGTTTTGCGGTTCGGCGTCTGATGCGCCGGATGGGTTGGGCTGAGAACGGCCGATAGCGACTGCGGGCATGCCGTCCTCGCCTACCGATTGCGCGGGGAAGTCATTGTTCGAATTCGGCATGACCGTCGGATCGATATAGACGGGGCGTGGCGCCGCCACGCGCTGCGCTGGCTGAGCGTGGGTGCGGAACCAGATCGCCACCTGTTGGGTAATGCGATCGGCGATCGTATTGGCAACACGCCGCCCCAGGGTCGCCTGGTTCAGGTTTTGGGCGAAATATTGTTCGAACGTCTCGTTCTCGCCGTCTACCGTCTGGGCATCGCCTTGCGTCAGCAGCACTGGGCTGGGGGCGACCGTGTAGAGTGCCCAGTGTGCATGGGCGGTAGCCCGCGTACGGCCGGACGTGTTGTCCTGGTGGATGTCGATGGCCTCGTTCATCACGTAGGAACTGACGCGAAGCGTGTAGAGACTGGGATTCTCTGCCTCCGCACCGGCCATGTCCTGCTGCAGGAACAGCCGTAATTCCTGCCCGTATCGTTCGGGGATACTGGCGACATAAACTTGCTGCAGCTTCTGAGGAATGGTGCCTCCGGCCATCGGATGGGTATCGGATGATCCGTAAAGCGGCTGGAACCCGCATCCGCCCAGTCCGAGAACGGCCGCAGCCACAACCCCCGTGCGGGCTGCACGGCAAGGGGAGGATGGGCGGAGGCGGAAGGAGCCATTCATTCGGTCAGCCCGCGACTACGAAATTGATGATCCGGTTCGGCACATGGATACGCTTGACGATACGCTTGCCTTCCAGAAGCCGTGCGACGTTGGGTTCGTTCTCGGCCAGCGTGATGACGTCATCGGCTGGAGCGTCCGGCGCGGCGTCCACGGTTCCGCGTAACTTGCCCATGATCTGTACCGCGATCGTGACCTGGCGTGCCACCAGCAATTCAGGCTCGGCGATCGGCCAGGCGCGGTTGACCGCGGGTGCTTGTCCGGGTTCCAGCAGGGCCAGCATCTCTTCCGCCTGATGGGGGACCATAGGCGCGGTCAATAGGCAGAGCGCGCATGCGGCTTCCCGGCGGGCATGGTCCATGCCTTCGTCTTGCGCGGCGCGTTCGGAATCGGCCAGAGCCGATGTCAGCTCGTGCAGGCGCGCCACCGCGACATTGATCGCAAAGCCTTCCAGCGCCTCGGTTACCGCGGCGATGGTGCGGTGGGTGGTGCGGCGCAATGCGTCGGCTGCCGCCGAGGGGGGAATGACGGCGTTCGCCGCCGGGACCGTTTCGGCAACCTGGCGGACGGTGCGGTACAAACGCTGCAGGAAGCGTGCGGCCCCTGACACGCCGGCCTCGGTCCATTCCATGTCGCGGTCCGGCGGGCTGTCGGACAGGACGAACCAGCGCGCGGTGTCGGCGCCGAAGCGTTCGATGATCGCGACCGGTGCCACCGTGTTGCGCTTGGATTTGGACATTTTCTCGACGCGGCCGATCGTGACGGGTGCGCCGGTGTCGCGGCGTTTTGCGCCGTCGGCGGTGCGTTCGACCTCGTCCGGATACAGCCATTGACCGTCGGCGTCGCGATAGCTTTCGTGGTTCACCATGCCCTGGGTGAACAGTCCGTTGAACGGCTCGTTCAGGCCGACATGGCCGGTTTCATGCATCGCGCGGGTGAAGAAGCGGGCGTAGAGCAGGTGCAGGATCGCATGCTCGATGCCGCCGATATATTGATCGACCGGCAGCCAGCCATCGGCGGCGCCTTGCACCGTGGGGGTTGCGGCGTGCGGGGCGGTGAAGCGCGCGAAATACCACGAACTGTCGACGAACGTATCGAACGTGTCCGTCTCGCGCGTCGCGTCGGCGCCGCAGTTCGGACAGGCGACGTGTTTCCAGGTCGGGTGATGGTCCAGCGGGTTGCCGGGGCGGTCGAACGTGACGTCTTCCGGCAGGACGACGGGCAGGTGCGCGTCGGGGACCGGGATCGCGCCGCAGGCGGGGCAGTGGATGACGGGAATCGGGCAGCCCCAGTAGCGCTGGCGGGAGATGCCCCAGTCGCGCAGGCGCCAATTGACCACGCCGCGGCCGACGCCCATGGCTTCGAGGCGGGCGATGGCTTCGGCTTTGGCGGTGGTGCTGTCGAGGCCGTCGAGGAAGCCGGAATTGATGAGGGTGCCGTCGCCGTCCCAGGCTTTATCCGTTATGGAGAAAGTTGTGTTTTCAGCGCCCGGCGGAAGGATGACCGGCGTGACTAACAGATTGTATTTATTGGCGAAATCGAGATCGCGCTGGTCGCCGGAGGGGCAGCCGAAGATTGCGCCGGTGCCGTATTCCATCAGCACGAAATTGGCGATCCAGACCGGGAAGCTGCGATCGGGCATGAAGGGGTGCGCGACGCGCAGCCCGGTGTCGAAGCCGCGCTTCTCGGCGGTTTCGATCGCTTCCTCGGACGTGCCCAGGCGGCGGCATTCGGCGATGAAGGCGGCGGCGTCGGGATTGGTCTGCGCCACCTTGGCGGCCAGGGGATGGTCGGCCGCGACCGCCAGGAAGGACATGCCAAACAGCGTGTCGGGACGGGTGGTGAAGATTTCGACCGAATCCAGGTCGGTATCGAAGCCCGGCGGGGGGGCGTGCAGCGCGAAGCGGACCCGTGCGCCGACCGAGCGGCCGATCCAGCGTTCCTGCATGGCGCGCACGCGCTCGGGCCAGCGGGGCAGGTGGGACAGGCCGTCGAGCAGTTCGGGCGCGAATTTGGTGATGCGCAGGAACCACTGCGACAATTGCTTCTTTTCGATCAGCGCGCCCGAGCGCCAGCCGCGGCCGTCGACCACCTGTTCGTTCGCCAGCACGGTATGGTCCACCGGGTCCCAGTTGACCCAGCTTTCGCGGCGTTCGACCAGGCCGGCGCGCAGCATGTCCAGGAACAGCTTCTGCTGCTTGCCGTAATAGTCGGGCAGGCAGGTGGCGATCTCGCGGTCCCAGTTGAAGGAGAAGCCGAGCCGCTTCAGCGTGCCGCGCATCGCGGCGATATTGTCCAGCGTCCAGGTCTGGGGATGGACGCCGCGTTCGCGCGCCGCGTTTTCCGCCGGCAGGCCGAACGCGTCCCACCCCATGGGATGGAGCACGGAATAGCCGCGGGCGCGCTTGTAGCGCGCCACCACGTCGCCCAGCGTGTAGTTGCGGACATGACCCATGTGGAGCTGTCCCGACGGGTAGGGGAACATCTCGAGCACGTAATATTTCGGGCGGTCGGCGGGGGGGACGTCGGGGACGTCGAAGGCGCCCGCTCGGTCCCATTCCGCCTGCCATCGCGGCTCGGCCGTGCGGAAATCGTAGGAGGCGGGCGTATTCTCGGTCATGTCTGCGGTCCGGGGGCGGAGCGGCCCCTTATCTTATAGTCGAGGCTTATGGTCGAACGGGACGGGCGGCTTACTTGCCGCCGTCGGCGCGGAGCTGGCGCGCGCGCGTCAGGATCCGGGAGGTGATGTCGGAGACGACGTTGGGCGCGACGGGCGTGTCGGTCCATTGGCCGTCGGCGAAGACCTGGCGGAACACCGAGATGCGGATCGCGTCCGAGCGCAGGTTGCGCGACAGGATATAGGCGGTGATCTTGAAGCGTTCGTTCTGGGTGGCCGGCGGGGTGTACCAGTCGGTCAGGATCACGCCGCCCACGGCGTCGGCCGAGGAGAAGGGCATGAAGGACAGCGTGTCGATCGCGCCGCGCCACAGATAGGCGTTGACGCCGCTGCTGCCGATCTGGTCGTCGCCGCCGCCGGCCGAGCGGTCCTCGCTGAGCAGGTGGTTGCGCGG
>NZ_JABXXP010000005.1 GCF_013376155.1 Nguyenibacter vanlangensis | reverse complement strand
GCCCTCGGCGGCGTCCTCGTCGCCCATCAGGATCAGCGCGCGCGCCAGCCCACCCCAGGCCGCGGGGTTTTCGGGCTCGATCTCGATGGTCTGGGAAAACAGGCCGGCCGCCTCCTCGGCGCTGTTGGCCTCCAGCGCGGCCCGGGCGGCGGCGATCAGGTCGGCCGACGGCATGCCGCCCCCGCCCGCTTCCTTCAACAGCCCCTCGACGAAGCGCCGGATCTCGCTCTCCGGCAGGGCCCCCTGGAACAGATCCAGGATCTGCCCTTTCCAGAAGGCCGCCACCAGGGGAATCGACTGCAACGGCAGCCCGACCTGCGTCAGTTGCTGGGCCAGCGCGCGATTGGCGTCGATGTCGATCTTCACCAGCTTCACCCGCCCGCCGGCCGAGCGGACGATCTTCTCCAGCACCGGGGTCAGTTGGCGGCACGGACCGCACCAGGACGCCCAGAAATCGACCAGCACCGGCAGGCTGCGGCTGGCTTCCAGCACGTCCTGCATGAAACTGTCCTGGGTGCCATCGACGATCAATCCGGCATCGCCGCCTCCCCCGGCGGCGCCCACGGCGGCGGCCGTCGGCACGCCCGATTCGTCCACCAGGCCGCCAACGGCGTCCGCCGCGGCGCCACCTCGTCCTGTGCGGGACTGACCGATGATGTACTCCATGAAACCCGATCCTGCTTGCCTGACTGGTGATCCGCCGCTGCCCGCCCCCGGCCACGCCCGGCCGTCCCCGGGCCCGGTCACCCGACCGGCGCGCCCAACGGCATCACCATGATACCCCATAACATTGTCGCCCGCCTCCCGTCCCACAAGCGCCGATGCGGACGAACGACAAAAAACGCCCCAGATGAATTTTACCCCCTTGCCAGCCCCCCCGCTTTCCCCTAAACCGCCGTTCACCGACACGATGCGGGCGTAGCTCAGGGGTAGAGCACAACCTTGCCAAGGTTGGGGTCGAGGGTTCGAATCCCTTCGCCCGCTCCAATTTCCTCTAAGGAAATCAGAGCGTTACGAGAAGGCCGCCGCGAGGCGGCCTTTCGCTTTTCCGCCGTGGTGTCCACATGGTGTCCACCGCATCGGAACAGAACTATCTCACTCTCGCGCAAGGCTGGACTCAGCTACGGACGGGACGCTGCCTTGCCGGCCCCGGACTCCACTCGTTAAATCTCTGCCCATGAGCTTCGGAACCCAGCCTGAGCACGAAACCGGGCCGAGAGTTCGGCCGGTCGGCTTCACCAACGCATCGACAAGAGAGTGAATGCTCCATGGAGCGAACCGAAGAGTTCGTCGACGATCGACAGAAATCGTGGTGCATTCACTGCGCGCGATCGCTCGTTGGCCTTGACACGAGCGACGACCATGTTCCGTCGAAAAGCCTGCTGTCGAAGCCGCGCCCGCACCACTTGCCGGTCGTCGCGATTTGCAAGGAATGCAACACCAGCGTCTCGCGGGATGAACAATACGCGGTGACGTTTCTGAGCTGCGTCCTCTCCGGCTCCAGCGCGCCCGAGCAACAATCGAATGCGAGCGCCGCCCGCGCGTTGGCAGCGAGTCCCAGGCTGCGCACTCTGATCGAGCGATCGCGGACCGAATACACGACTGTGGGAGGTGAGAAGCGATTCCTGTGGAAGCCGGACGTGGAGCGCCTCAACCGAGTGGTGGTGAAGAACGCTCGCGGACACGCTTACTTTGAATGGGGGGAGCCTATGCTCAATGCCCCCATCCACGTCTGGACCACTCCACTCGAAAGCATGTCTTCCGAACAGCGCTCGGACTTCGAGAGCGCGGGCGAAGGCCCAGGTTTGGCCGTATGGCCAGAGGTTGGGAGCCGCATGATGTCCCGCCTCGTGACCGGCGCCGACCTGTTGGACGGCTGGGTGATAGTTCAGCCCGGCACCTATCGGTATTCCGTGGACGCGTCCGGGGGCCTTAGGGTGCGGACGGTTCTATGGGAATACCTCGCCACCGAGGTTCTGTGGGAATCCTAGCCACCAGCGCAAGGAATGATCCGCCTCGCCGCTCCTCGCACAATTCGCAATTCTCCGCTTAGATCGGCCTAAATCAGACCAAACCCGCTTTACTCAGCCCGGTTTCGGTGGAATAATCCCGTCGTCTGTGTCGGCGGAAGAAAGGGCGATTCATGTCCGATCGCTGGATGTCCGTCGAGGAAATCGCCGGCTATCTGGGAGTGAGCAAAGACACGATCTACGGCTGGATAACCAAGAGGGACATGCCGGCCCACAAGGTCGGAAGGCTTTGGAAGTTCAAGTCGGACGAGGTCGATTCATGGGTCAGGGCCGGTAAAGCATCCGACGAGGGCGATGAGCATGCGGTGAGTGATGCAAAAGGTCGAGAAAAGCGCGCCACGAAGGGGAAGCAATGAGTAGAGTGGCGTGCATCGACTTGTTTTGTGGCGCGGGCGGTCTGACGCATGGCCTGATCCAAGCGGGCATCCTGGTCGTCGCAGGCATTGATGTCGATGCGGCTTGCCGCTACCCGTTCGAAACCAACAACAGCTCGCGCTTCATCGCCAAAGACATCAAGAACGTAAAACCGGCGGACCTAAAGAAGCTCTATGGTGATGCCGAGATCCGGATTTTAGCCGGTTGCGCGCCCTGTCAGCCATTCTCGACCTATTCCCAACGCTACGACACGTTGACGAGTCCGCGCTGGCCCCTGCTGTACCAGTTCGCGCGCCTCATAAAGTCAGTCCGGCCGGACGTCGTGACCATGGAAAACGTGCCTCTGGTCGAAAAGCACGCGGTGTTCGACGACTTCGTCGCCACTCTGCGTCGGCTGGGTTACAACGTCTGGCAAGGCGTCGTCGATTGCACCCAATATGGCTTGCCGCAAACTAGGCGGCGGATGGTCATATTGGCGAGCCTGATCGGTCCGATTGAGCTGATCGCGCCGACGCACGAAAAGCCGCGGACCGTCAAAGACGCGATCGGAAAGCTACCCGCCATTGAAGCCGGCAGCGCTCACAAAAGCGACGCATTCCATATGTCGTCCAGGCTTTCGGATCTCAACCTAGAGCGCATCCGTGCCTCCCGCCCCGGCGGGACGTGGCGCGACTGGCCCAAACGGCTGGTCGCAGAATGCCATCGCAAGGAAACCGGCCGCACCTATCCTGGCGTCTACGGGCGCATGACCTGGGACGACCCTGCTCCGACGATCACGACGCAGTTCTATGGTTTCGGCAACGGTCGGTTCGGTCATCCCGAACAGGATCGGGGTATCTCCTTGCGAGAGGGCGCCATCCTGCAAGGGTTCCCGAAGGACTATGCCTTCGTGCCGGAGGGCAGTCCCACCCATTTCAAGGTTCTCGGCCGAATGATCGGCAATGCTGTGCCCGTCGTCCTCGGCGAGGCGATCGGACAGAGCATTTCGGCTCACCTCGGCATCAAGGCCGATCGGGAGGGCCAAAAGCAGGGAGGCATCGCGGATGTCGCGCGTAAGCCCCTCGTCGCATGAAGCGAGCCACCGAATGGCTCGAGTGCGGCAGAAGGGCACCGACGCCGAACTTTCCTTACGTAAGGCGCTGCACGCCAGAGGGCTGCGCTATCGCTTGCACGTCCCGCTACTGACGAAGCCGCGTCGAGTCGCAGACATCGTATTTTCGAGCGCCCGGGTGGCCATCTTCGTCGATGGTTGCTTCTGGCACGGTTGCCCGCAACACGCCTCCTGGCCGAAGAGCAACGCGCAATTCTGGCGCGACAAGATCGAAACCAACCGGGCTCGCGACGCGGACACCGATCAACGCCTCCGGGCTTCGGGTTGGCGGGTCGTCCGTGTTTGGTCTCACGAAAGCGCTGGTGATGCGGCCGAACGCATCGAAGACATCGTTCGTGCCGGGGAGAGTGCGCGGTGATCGTCAGGGGGGCTGGCAGCGCGGCCGCACAGATAGCGCATCACACCATCCCCGAGCCCGGCCAGTTGGTGGAAGCTCGCCGGCGTCAATGGATCGTTTCTGAAGTGGAGGACGGCTCGGTCGCCCCTGGTCTGCCCAAACGCCACCTCATTCGGTTGGCTTCGATCGACGAGGATGCCCTCGGCGAGGAAATCGAGGTTTTGTGGGAATTGGAACCCGGCGCTCATGTCATTGAGCGCGCCGGCCTGCCGCGTATCACGGGTTTGGACGATCCAGACACGCTGCAAGCGTTTCTCGACGCCGTCCAATGGGGAGCGGCCACCAACGCAGACAGAGCGTACTTGCAAGCGCCCTTCCGTAGTGGCGTCAGCATCGAGGATTTCCAGCTCGACCCGCTAGTGCGCGCGATCGACATGGCTCGCACGAGCCTGCTCATCGCCGACGACGTCGGTCTCGGCAAGACGATCGAAGCCGGTCTCGTGGTCCAAGAGATGCTCCTCCGCCACCGTGCCCGTACAGTGCTGGTGTTGTGCCCAGCGTCGCTGCAAGAAAAGTGGCGCGCGGAGATGCAAGAAAAATTCGGCCTCGATTTTCGGATCGTGGATACCGAGTTCGTCAAGCATCTGCGACGCGAGCGAGGGCTGCACGCCAACCCGTGGACGTCGTTCCCTCTCCTGATCACCTCGATGGATTGGGCGAAGCAGGGTGAAGGCCTGCGCCTGTTTCGTGATGCCTTGCCGCCCTCGGTCACACATCCCCGCAAATTCGATCTCTTGGTAATCGACGAGGCGCACAACGTCGCGCCAACGGTCGGACACTATGCCGTCGAGAGCCTCAGGACGCGGCTGGTCCGCCTTCTCGCACCCCATTTCCAGCACAAGCTGTTCCTGACCGCCACGCCGCACGATGGCTACACCGAATCGTTCACCGCTCTGCTCGAACTCCTCGACGATCAACGGTTCGCCAGAAACGTCCTGCCGAGCGAGCCTCAGCGCGCCCGAGTCATGGTGCGGCGGCTGAAGAGCGACCTCGTCGACGCGAGCGGCAATCGACTCTATCCGGTACGGCGCCTCGAAGCCCTCGGTGTCAACTACGCCGAGGACGAGCGAGACATCCGTCATCTTCTCGGGGACTACATATCCAGCCGGGAGCGGGGGGAAAAAGGCGCACGAGCCGTCGATCGCTTCGTCCATCAATTGCTGCGCAAGCGCCTGTCGTCGTCACCCGCGGCGTTCGCGACCACGCTGGAACGGCACGTCGCGACCATCGAAGGGCGCATCGCGGCCGACCGCGGCCAACGAAAGTTGGATGAGCGCATCCTCCGCCGGGCCATCTCGAAGGCGGAGGAAGACTACGCCGACGATGCCCAGCGCGAGATGGCGGAAGAAGAGGCGATTGGCGAAGCCAGCAAGCACGCCCGCCCGCCCGACGAGCGAGAAAGGCTGATGCTCCAGCGTTTGCGATCCTGGGCTCAGCAAGCGTCACACAAAGAGGACTCCAAGGCTCGCGCCATCCTGGAGTGGCTTGCCAAGCATCTCCAGGTCGATGGCCAGTGGACAGACGAGCGCGTCATACTCTTCACCGAATACCGGACGACACAGCAGTGGATGCACCAGATCCTTGCTGCCCACGGCTTCGGTGGCGACCGGCTGGCGTTGATCTATGGCGGGATGGATTACGACGAACGCGAAACCGTGAAGGCCGCGTTCCAGGCCAGCCCCAAGGAATCGCCAGTCAGAATCCTCCTGGCGACCGATGCCGCTTCGGAAGGCATCGACCTCCAAAACCACTGCCATCTGATGATCCACTTGGAGATTCCTTACAATCCCAACGTGATGGAGCAGCGGAACGGCCGCATCGACCGGCACGGTCAGCGCTCCGGCGAGGTGGTCATTTGGCACCCGGTCGACGATGAGGGAGACCACGGCGAGGACATTCTGCGTGCCCTGCGCAAGCTCAATGCCATGCGGGCCGACATGGGCAGCGTCAATCCGGTCATCGCCCCTCAGTTGCCGGACCTGATCGAGGGGCGCCGGCGCGACCTGGATACCCGGCTCGCCGAAGCCCGCATGGAAAAGTCTCGCCGCTTCGTCAGAGCGGAGCGCGATCTCCGGGAACGCATCGCGAAGCTTCATGAACGCCTCGCCGAGACCAAACGAGAGCAAAATCTTGCGCCCGACCATGTCGAAAGGTCGGTGAGGACGGCTCTGCGCCTATCGGACAAACCGGACCTGGAGCCCGTTTCCCTTCCGGGGGCTCTCGATGGATCGGTCTTCAGGATGCCGGCGCTGTCGGGTTCATGGTCGCGATGCCTCGAAGGTCTCGAGCATCCTTATACAAAGAAGGTTCGACCGATCACCTTCGATCACGACGTGGCGAAGGGGCGCGACGACGTCGTGCTGGTGCATCTCAATCACCGCCTCGTTCAGATGAGTTTGCGCCTGCTCCGCGCCGAGATCTGGGCGCGCGACGACGTAAAGAAGATCCATCGCGTCACCGCCCGGTCGCTTCCCGACGGTCGCTTGGAAGCTCCGACCGTCGTCGTCGTTTCCCGCTTGGTGATCACGGGCGGCAGTCACCATCGCCTGCACGAGGAACTCACCGAGGCCGGCGGCTATCTGCGCGACGCGGGCTTCCGCCGCGAGGAGCGCGTCACAGAGTTGCGTCGGTGGCTCCAGGAATCCAAACCAGCGGCGCTTCCGGATACGACCTTCGCGGCGCTGCGCACCCGCTTCGACAAGCAGCGCGACTCCGTCCTGGCTGCGGTCGAGGCGCGTTCCAAAGATCGCCTGCGCTTCCTGTCCAACTCGATCGACACCCGCCGGGAAAAGGAGAGCGACGACATCCGCCAGGTGCTCGACGATCTCGACAAGGCTCTGCGGGCCGAACTCGTCGCCGACCGCGAGCCGCAACAGCTCTCGCTCTTCTCCGAAGATGAGCGCACCCAGCTACGACGCGATCATGCCGCTCTGGAAGCACGCCTCGCCCGCATTCCGCTGGAGCGGGAGCAAGAGGTGCGCGCCATCGAGAACAGATACTCCAATGTCCGGGATCACACCTTTCCCGTGGCCGTCGTCCTGCTCGTGCCCGACTCGCTGACGACGGAGCGGACCACATGAGCGCCAACCACGATTGGCTCAACCTCATCGAGGTGTCGGGGCCGTTCCTCGCGGTGCCCGTGCTTCGGGAGGTGCTTCCCCAAGGCTTGGAAGCCCTCACCTCCGGCCGACCTCAACGGCTCCGCGCCGCCTACGACGAATGGCGTGACGCCGTCGATGCGGACGATCCCGATATGCCGGCGATACATTCGGCGTGGATCGACGAGGTTCTCCAAAGCGCCCTGGAGGTGGACGATCAGGTTTTGCGCCGGGCGGCGACATTTCCGGAGCGGCTGAAGGTGTCGCTCCCGGAGCACGGCGTCACGATCGCACCCGACCTGGCGATCGTCAATCCGACCCTGGGCGACGACCCGCTCCTGCTCGTCCAGCTCTATGATCCCGACACCGATCTCGACGCCACCCGGAACTACGACGGTCTGGCTACGACCCCGGGCGACCGCATGGTGTCGGTGCTTCGCGCCGCCGGATGCCCGGTCGGTCTCGTGACCAACGGCGAACGCTGGATGCTGGTTCATGCGCCGGCCGGCGCTGTCGCGAGCTTCGCCAGTTGGTATGCCCGCCTGTGGGGCCAGGAGCCCGAAACGCTCCGCGCCTTCGTCAGCCTGCTCGGGGTTCGTCGGTTCTTCGGCCCGGAAGCCGAAAGGCTACCGGCGTTGTTCGAACGATCGCTGAAGCACCAGGACGATGTGACCGACGCACTCGGCGAGCAGGTCCGCCGTGCGGTCGAAGTCCTGGTCCAGTCTCTCGACCGCGCCGATCAGGATCGCAACCGGGATCTCTTGCACGACGTCGATCCGAAGGAACTCTACGAGGCCGGACTGACGGTCATGATGCGGCTCGTCTTCCTCCTCGCGGCGGAAGAACGCGGCCTGCTTCTCCTCGGCGATCCCAGATACGATTCGTTCTACGCGCTCTCCAGCCTGCGCATGCAGTTGCGCGCCGACTCCGAGGAGATTCTCGAACGTCGACGTTCGGCGTGGTCACGGCTGCTCGCGCTGTTTCGTGGCGTCTATGGCGGAATCGATCATCCGGTGCTTCGGCTCCCGGCGATGGGCGGATCACTCTTCGATCCGGACCGCTACCCGTTCCTCGAAGGGCGCAAGAAAGGGACGAGTTGGCGGAGCGACCCAGCGGAGCCGCTGCCGATCGACGATCGGACGGTCCTCCTCCTGCTGGAAGCGATCCAGACCTTCGAGGGGCGCACGCTGTCCTATCGCGCGCTCGACGTGGAACAGATCGGTCACGTCTATGAAGGCCTCCTCGAACGGACGGTCCAGCGCGTCGATGACGTGACGCTCGAACTCGAAGGATCGGCCAAGGCCAAGAATGCGCGCGTCGCGCTCGGCGAGATCGAATCCGCGCGCCTCGACGGCGCCGCCAGGATCATCGAACTCCTGAAAGAGCGGAGCGAGCGCTCCGAGCCGGCCATTCGCAACGCTATCGGCCGAGAACTGGATGAGCGCGTCGCCGCGCGGCTGCTCACCGTCTGCCGTGGCGACGTGGCCCTGCGCGACCGCATCCTGCCCTTTGCCGAACTCCTGCGAACGGACCCGTGGGGATACCCTCTGGTCCATCACGCCGGCGCCTTCGTCGTCGTCCTCGGCGCCGACCGGCGCGAGAGTGGGACGCACTACACGCCCAAAAGTCTGACCAAAAAGATCGTCGAGGAGACGCTGACCCCGATCGTCTATCGGGGCCCGGCCGAAGGCACGGCACGCGAGGATTGGAAGCTCAAGAGCGCCGACGAACTCCTCGACCTCAAGATCTGCGACCCCGCGATGGGCTCTGGCGCATTCCTCGTGCAGGCTTGCCGGTGGCTCGCCGACCGGATGGTCGAGGCTTGGTCCGATGTCGAAGCGGGTGGCGGCCGGATCGACGACGAGGGCTACATTCGCGTGGCGGATGACGCCACGGGATTCGAGCCGCTGTCGCGCGACACCGAGGAACGCGCCATCCTGGCGCGTCGCCTGATCGCCGAGCGCTGCCTCTATGGCGTCGACAAGAACCCGCTCGCGGTCGAACTCGCCAAGCTGTCGCTCTGGCTGACCACGCTCGCCAAGGGGCGGCCTTTCGGCTTCCTCGATCACAATCTGCGGAGTGGCGACAGCCTTCTCGGCATCCATGATCTCGGGCAGCTCATCGAGCTGGACATGAAGCCAAAGGGCAAAGCCCAGCTTCGCCTTTTCGGCCGGACCATCCGATCGGCCGTCGATAAGGCGCTCGAACTTCGCAGTCGGCTTCGTTCGATCCCAATCCGCGACATCGGTGATGTCGAGGCGATGGCCGCGCTCGACGCTCAATCGCGCAATGAACTGGCCCTGCCGGGACTGATTGCCGATGCCCTTGTTGGCATTGTCCTCGCCGATGACCGTGCCGTGAGAATTACGTCGCTAGCGTCCACCGCCGACGAAGCTGCTGGCGGTGACGCGAATGCGCGGACCCGCTTGCTGCGGCAAAGACAGGTCGACCTTGCAAGCGATGCGCCTGACGGTGTTCCCCGACGTCCGCTTCATTGGCCGCTTGAATTCCCGGAAGTCTTCTTGCGGGACAACGGTGGGTTCGATGCTTTTACTGGCAATCCGCCATTTTTAGGCGGACAGCGGATCACCGGCGTTGCGGGCACCGTCTATCGGGATTGGCTCGTGGAGCAGATTGCCGAAGGACGACGGGGATCGGCCGATCTGGTCGCGTATTTCTTCTTACGCGCTTATTCGCTCCTCCGCGACGGAGGTGGATTCGGGTTGCTTGCAGTCAACACCATCGCGGAAGGCGACACGCGACAGGTTGGTTTGGAAGCAATGATCAGCGGAAGTGCAGTAATCCATGCCGCCTATCCGAATGAGCCCTGGCCCGGAAAGGCGGCGGTCGTCACCAGCCGGGTGCATGTTCATAAGGGCGAGTGGCGAGGGGTCCGCTCGTTACTTGGTCGGCCCACTTCCTTCGTTTCAGCTTTTTTGTCCGATCGTGAAGAATGGAGTCCAAAGCGGCTCAAAATTAACGAGGGCACTACCTATCAAGGCTCGATCGTGCTCGGCTTGGGATTCGTACTTTCGCCCGAAGAAGCACAACGGATGCTAGATGCCGACTCTAGAAATGCCGAGGTGATCCTACCTTATCTTGACGGAGACGACCTAAAATCAGTTCCGGAGCAAAAGGCTACTCGATGGGCGATCGATTTCTGGGACTGGCCGGAAACGGAGGCAAGATCTTATAATTTGCCATATGAATATTTAGAGGAAAATGTAAAATCGGAACGCCTTGCCAATAACGACAAGGGCGCACGAGAAAAGTGGTGGCTGTATCTTCGGGCGAGATCGGAGCTGTATCATGCCATCGGTCGCGGACATCACTTCAAACAGCATCCCAAAGGTTGGGATGCGCAAGCCCGCCCTCTTGAAAATATTCTTGTGGCTGGGCGCGTCGGAAAATATTTCAATCCGTCGGTGGTTCCAAATGACGTCATCTTTCACGAGAAGTGTGTCGTTTTTGCTGTGACAGAGCCTTATGCCTACGCGGCGATTTTCAATTCGTCTCCGGTCGATGCGTGGGTATGGAAACAGTCCTCCCGAATGAAGCTCGATCTGAATTTCTCGCCATCCGACGCGGTCGAAACTTTTCCCTTCTTGAAGTCTTCAGACATCATTCCCTTCGATCAGATTGGTCGTGACTACCTGCAATCACGACGACAGGTGATGACCGATCCGGCTAATCCGATCGGTCTCACGAAGCTCTACAATCGCTTCCACGACGAGGAAGACGTCGACGCACACATCGTGCGGTTACGCGAGATGCACCGCGAGATCGACGCCGCCGTCATGCGCGCCTACGGGTGGGGCGATCTCGACCTCGGGCACGGCTACCACGAGCAACCGAACCTCGCGGAGAATGACCGCGTTCGCTTCACGATTTCCGATGCTGCGCGCGCCGAGGTGCTTCGACGGTTCGCTGAGCTGAACCGTCAGCGCTACGAGGATGAGCAAGCCGCCACGCCTGCGACGAAGCTGCGTGCGCCAAAGAGCCCGAGGAAGGCGACGCCCACTAGCCAAGGCGCGCTCGACCTCGTCGATGCGCCCGCGAAGATGGCCGGTACATGGAGGACGAGCAAATGAAGCTCAGCAACGACACCGCGAAAGCGGTGCCCACCAAGCAGTTCTTCGTGTCCATGCTGACCCGCGACATCAGCCTCGATGACGCGATCCTCGACCTGATCGACAACTGCCTCGACGGCGCGCTGCGCCTCGCGAACGGCAACGACGTCGAATATGCGAAGCACTACGTCAGGATTAAGCTCTCGAAGGACCAGTTCTCCATTGAGGACAACTGCGGCGGCATCCCTCGCGACGTTGCCATCAAATATGCGTTCAAGATGGGTCGCGACGCCGACGACCAGCGCGACGCAGATACCGAGACGATCGGCATGTACGGCGTCGGCATGAAGCGTGCGCTCTTCAAGATGGGCACCGATGCGCTCGTGAAGACGCGGCATGGCAACGACACCTTCGAGGTTCACATCGACTCGAAGTGGCTCGACGATAAGGAGTGGAGCGAGTTACCGATCAAGGTTCCGAGCAGTGCCAGCGAGAAGCTCTCGAAGCCCGGCACCACGATCGTGGTCAAGGATCTCTACCCGGGCGTCGCCAAACACTTCTCCAACGCCGCGTTCGTGAACGAGGTGGAGACCGCGATCTCCCACCACTTCACGATGTTCCTGCAGCGCGGCCTCAAGATCGAGATCAATGGTAAGGCGGTGAAGCCCGTTCACGTCGAGGTGCTCGTCTCCATGCGCAAGGACGGCCCAGCACCCTACGTCTACCAGAAAACGATCGACGGAGTGCTCGTCTCCATAACCGTCGGCCTGAACACTAGCCGCCAATACGACTCTGACGATGATGACGAAGACGGCGACTTCGCAGGCCAGCGCAACTCCGCGACCGCGGGATGGACCGTACTCTGCAACGACCGCGCGGTCATCGTCGGTGACAAGAACCGCCTGACGGGCTGGGGCGACGGCATCCCGCTCTACCACGACCAGTTCATCGTCATCACAGGCATCATCGAGTTCCGGGCCAAGGACGCGAAGAAGCTGCCTGTCACGACCACGAAGCGCGCGCTCGACACGTCATCGAACGTCTGGCTCGAGTCCCTCGTCAAGATGAAGGAGGGCATGCGGGTTTGGATCTCGTACACGAACCAGTGGAAGAACCACCCGCGCGAAGACCAAGCGAGCCACTGGTCCGACGCCAAGCCGATGTCGCTGAGCAAGGCGATCGAAGCGGTCTCTCCGCGCGTGACCAGCAAGAAGGGCAGCGACGCTCTGGAGTTCGATCCGCGCAAGGTGAAGGGCGCGCTGCCCGAGCCGAAGGGCAGCACGCCGTCGGCCCGTCGCATCGTCTTCTCGCGCTCTGCGGAAGAGGTGCGGGCAGTGTCGACGATGCTCTTCGACGACGCGAACGAGAAGCCCGGCATCGTCGGCGACAAGTGCTTCGAGATCCAACTCGTGAAGGCCAACAAGAAGGGGGCCTGATCGATGAGTGGGTCTTCACTACCATACCGGCTTCGGCCGAATAAGGCGGTCGACCGAGAGCTGTTCCTCTCGCTGTTGATGCGCCTCGCCCCGAGGCTCGGGCTCGAGAAGTACCACTACGTGAGCCTTGGTGGCCCGTTCCTCGAAGACTTCCGCCTCGTGCATTCTCGCATCGGGATCGGTAGCAAGAAGAAGCGCCGCACCATCGGCAAGCTGACCTGCATCGAGTCCGAGGAGGAGGTCCATAAGCGACAGCGGTTCAACCGCCCCGTGGCCGCCATCAAGTGCGTCCACTCGACCCTCGAGAAGTTCCTCGACCAGACGACCTTCACGACGCCGGCCATCATCTGGTTCGACTACACCGCGCCCAAGGGCATCGCCTCCCAGATCCAGCGCTTCGCTGCGACTGTCGGGACAGTGCCGGTCGGAAGCGTCCTGCGCGTGACGCTCAACGGCAACCCGACTTCGCTCGGCAGCGGTGGAGAGGAGCCGTCCGGGAAGGACCTTTCCGTCGAGGTCGATGGCGACGTCTCTGCCGACCGAGCCCAGAAGCCGACGAAGGCCGAGTGGCGCCTTGAGCAGTTCAAGCAGCGGCTGGGTACGCTCGTGCCCGCCGGGCTGACCGCCGACGCCATGATGCACAAGAAGTATGGCCCGACACTTCTCCAGGTGCTGAAGCTGGCCGTCGAGAAGCAGGCTCTGAGCTTCACCGACCGCCAGATCGTCTGGGCACTGGCGACGCACTACGCCGATGATCAGCCAATGGTGACGGCGACTCTGATCGTGGTCTCTCGAGAAGACACGGCCACCGAGAAGTTGATCGAGGGATGGGAGTTCTACTCAACTCCCGACGAGCCCCACCGAATCGAGCTGCCTGCGCTGTCCTCGCTGGAACGACTCACGATGGAGTCGAACAACAACGCGCACAATAAGCTCGGGTTCGACCTCGCGAAGGTCATCGAGTCCAAGCTGGGTGTCGACCCCGTCGACGTGTTCAAGAAATTCTACCGGCTGTACCCGCACTTCTCGCGAGTGGAGCTGTAAAGAGATGGAAATCCACGCATGACGACGACCACCGCACCGAACGCACAGGCATGGCTCGCCAAGGACGCGACGTCGCTCGGCCCGTTCGTCGTTCGGCTCGACGGTGATCGCATTGGCGGCGCCATCGCTCCCGGCCACTGGGTGGTCGTCGTGGACGCGGCCGGAGCCCTGAAACGCATTGGGCGCATCCTCCGCATCCGCACCGACCTCGAAGCTACCACGCTCTATTTCGACAAGCTCCACGTCGTCGTGTCGCCGACACCGTTGAGCGGATTGGGTCTCACTGCCCCCACCGGACCGATCAACCGCCTTCCTTGGGATGATTTCCTGCGCGCAGCGAAGGCGGTCGGGATTTCCGACATCGATGCCGTTCCGCTCATCCAGAACGTCGCCTATGTGCGCGATCTGCTCGAAGTGGCTGTCCGTGATGATCTTCTCGGCCCTGCCGGCGGGCCGCACGAGCTAATCAAGGATATGAGCGTTCGCGACCGCTATCTGGTCGGGAAACTCGCACCCCGCCGGCCAGACGATGGCGAGACCATCCTCGTCGAGCCAGCGGCTGCCGCCGATGAGATCGGCGACATCGAGGATGAACGAACCGCGCCCATCCACGAACCTGGCGCCGAATTCGCGAGCGCTTCCGGCCGCGTAGAGCCCGAGGATGACGCCCTCGACGAGATCGACACCACGAACAATCAATCGCTCGTGCCCTCCAGCCTGGGGCTCACTTTCTGCGTCGCGCAGGGCATGGACTCGCTCGCGGTCGAGGTTCGGTGGGGGCGTTACGAGCGCGTCCCGAGTGACGAACACGACGTGGTCAAGACCCGGAGGAATCGGGCGACCGGGAAAGAGGAAGAGACGAAGGTCAAGGTGTGGCGACGCATCCCGTGCGGCGGCGTCGTCCCCCTGCCGCTGAAGGATGGGCCGATAAAGCCGTCGACTCCAGATCGCGACCAGCCCGACGTCAGGCTGCAAGGGACCGTCCGGACCAACGATCAGGGAGAGCGCCTCGTCACCCTGTTCCTGGTGAACGGCCAATTGGAGCCCGAGGACAACAAGGATCGCGCCTGGCTGTTTCAGCCGGAGATCGCCGCGACGGCGCCGAACGGCGCCGCGGACAAGGCGATCTTCAGGCGGCGCCCCTCCAATGAAATCGTCGTCGACGATCCCGAACGTGATCGCTTGGCGCTGATCTACCGCAATCGGCTGGAATTCGCCGTCGGCCATGGCGTGTCGGTCCACGCCGACGCGACACCGGAAGATTCCGCAAAGGCTTGGCGCGTCCGAACGGAAATCGTCCCGCGCTACGAGGTGGCCGTCACGGAGACGCCGGGCCTCGACCCCGGCGACCGTCCGGCCATGCGCAGGATGGTCGACAAGGGTTGGCTCGACATGGGCCGCCTCGCCGAGATGGAGCCGCAGCAGTTGCGGGATGCTCTGTCGTGCCTGGTCGACGACTATGCCGTCTGGATCAAGGAGCAGCGGGCGCGGCTGAAGGGCGAGATCACGGGTTTCGACGATCCGGGCCGGGACGTGATCGTCCGATGCGAAGAAACCCTGCGCCGCCTTCGCGAAGGGATGAACACGCTCTTTTCCGACGACGCGGCGTTGACGGCCTTTCGCTTCGCCAACAGGTCCATGGCGCTACAGCGTGTGCGGAGCCTCTATGCCCTCAAGCGCCGGCGGGGCGAGGCCGCCGATGTCTCGCAGATCGACATCCCGAGGAACCGATCCTGGCGGCCCTTCCAGTTGGCCTTCCTCCTCTTGTCGGTGCCCTCGCTCGCGGACCCGGCGAATCCCGATCGAACGAAGCCCGTGGAAGCCTTCGCCGACTTGCTGTGGTTTCCGACGGGTGGCGGTAAGACCGAAGCCTATCTTGGCGTCGCCGCCTTCGCCATGGCGATGCGTCGCCTGAAGAACGACCTCGGCGGCCTCGACGCCTCGCGCGGCCTCGCCGTCATTATGCGCTACACGCTGCGTCTCCTTACGTTGCAGCAATTCCAGCGTGCGACTGCCCTGTTGTGCGCGATGGAAGTGATCCGTCGCCGGGACGAGAACACCTGGGGTAAGGAGCCGTTCTCGCTCGGATTGTGGGTCGGCAACAGAGTGACGCCGGGCCGGACAGAAGACGCCCACCAGGCGATCGAAGCACTGCGCAACGGTGATCGAAATCGCGTTGGCATCGCGTCGCCTGCGCAATTGACGAGCTGTCCTTGGTGCGGCTCGGAGATCTCCGCAGGCCGCGACATCGAGGTCGACAGAATCCTCGGCCGGACCCTCATCCATTGCGGAGACAAGCTCGGCACCTGCGAATTCTCGCGAGCTGGCTCCAGCGGGCTCGCCCACCCCGGATTGCCCGTGAAGGTGGTCGACGAGGAAATCTACCATCGCCCCCCGACGATGATGATCGCGACCGTCGACAAGTTCGCCATGATGGCCTGGCGACCGGAAGTCCGAACCCTCTTCGGCCGGGTCGAGGAAGAATGCGAGCGTCACGGCTTGCTCTGGCCGGGGCACGATTGCGGCACGGGCCATCGCGCGCGAGGTGCTTATCCCGCAGCGAAGGTGAAGCCGGTGCGAGCCGCTCTGCGGCCTCCCGATCTCGTCATCCAGGACGAGTTCCACCTCATCAGCGGCCCGCTCGGCACCATGGTCGGCCTCTATGAGAGCGCCGTCGACGAGCTGAGCACCTGGCCCCTCGGTGACACCAAGGTTCGGCCGAAGGTCGTGGCGTCCACCGCGACCGTCCGGCGCGCCGAAGATCAGGTGCGCAACGTGTTCATGCGGAGGATTTCGGTCTTTCCGCCATCCGGTCTCGACGTCGAGGACAACTTCTTCTCCGTCCAGCGGTGCATCGAAGGGAAGCCCGGCCGCCGCTACATGGGCATATGCGCGCCCGGCAGCTCTCGCCCGGCGGTACTGATCCGGACGTACACGGCCTTCCTTACCGCAGCGCAGGCTCTCTTCGACCGCTTCGGTCCGGTCGCCGACCCCTACATGACGCTGGTCGGCTACTTCAATTCGCTGCGCGAGCTGGGCGGAATGAAGCGCCTCGCTGAAGACGACGTTCAGACGCGATCCTTCCGCGTGGCCATGAGCCTCGTCGATCGGCCAGGCTTGTCGCAGCGGCGAGTCGACGACGTCCGCGAACTGACGTCCCGTGTCTCAAGTCACGACATCCCGCGCTATCTCGATCAGCTCGAAATCCCCTTCAACGGGACGTTCGACCCCGCGACGGGGAAATGGATCGAGAACCGGGCTCCGGGCGACCCGCGCCCGATCGACGTCGTGCTGGCCACCAACATGCTCTCGGTCGGAGTCGACGTGAACCGCCTCGGCGTGATGGTCGTCAACGGTCAACCGAAGGGAACGGCCGAGTATATCCAGGCGACCAGCCGCGTCGGCCGCACGCCGCCGGGCTTGGTCGCCACCGTCCTCACCTGGGCGCGTCCGCGCGACCTCTCCCACTACGAGACGTTCGAGCACTACCACGCGACCTTCTATCAGCACGTCGAAGCGCAATCCGTGACGCCGTTCTCACCGCGGGCGTTGGACCGTGGCCTCACGGGGGCAATGCTGTCGATCATGCGCAACATGTACGACCCGTTCGCCCCGAACACCGGGGCGGGGGCGATGAACAGCCCGAGCCGACCAGAGATGTTGACAACGATCGGTGTCGTGGCCGAGCGGACATGGGAAGTCACCGAGGACTCTGCCAAGAAATCGCTGACCGAGCAGGAATTGAAGCAGCGCGCAGACGATTGGGCCAAAGAGGCGGGCGTCGGAGGCCGGACGCTCGTCTATCAGAAGTATGGGGCAGGCCCGACCGCGTATCCCCTGTTGGAAGCTCCAGGCGTGAAGCCGTGGACGGATTGGACCGTCCCGATGTCGATGCGTGAGGTCGAACCCGGCGTGAGGCTGGTGATGGAGGACTCGCGCTCGACGAGCGATCCAACCTGGCGAGCCCGCGTCACCCCAACGGATGGGAGTGACACATGAGCAAGACGCCCGTCGGGGAAGTCCGTCCGAGCCAGCTTCTGTGGACCTACGGTCCTGGCGCGTTGGTCGATTTGCCCAATCTCTCGGTCGTCACCATGGGGATCGACCGATGGGAGAGGGATAGATGCCAGCCCATACAGGAGGCGCGCCTGTTGGCGAACGTCCGCAGCGTTCTCGGGCCTCAGGTAGAATCACTGCGAATGCCGCCGATCGGCGAGCGCGACGTCGTCGACCCGTTCTCTCCGGCCGCCCTTATCGGCGTTCCAGTGAAGCCGTTTCCCAGATGGTTGCGCTGCGTGAAATGCGGGCTGTTGTCGCCGTTCGATGCCGGTTTGTTCAAGCTGAAAGAAAACCGATACCGCCCGGAGTTGACCCGCTTCGTCCATGAGGGATGCCGGGGCTCGAACAACGATCAGCGAGCCCGTGACGCCGACGCCGTGCCGGCCCGCTTCCTGACGGCTTGCCGCGCCGGACATCTGGACGATTTTCCGTGGCATTGGTTCGTTCATGGCGGCCCCTCCGACTGTCGCGGGACCCTACGGTTCTTCGAAAGTGGCGCATCGCTTCAAACAGAGAACCTCTGGGTGAAGTGCGACGCCTGCGGCGCGTCGAAGAACATGGCTCAAGCCTTTGGTCAGGCTGGCAGGGACAATCTGCCCGCGTGCCGCGGCAGGCATCCGCACATTGATCGTTTCGACGAAGATTGCCCGGAAGACCCGCGAGCGATTCTGCTCGGCGCGACCAATGGCTGGTTTCCCATCACGTTGTCGGTCCTCGCCATCCCCAAGACGGGCAGTCCTCTCGCACAACTCGTCGGCGACGGCTGGACGTTCTTCGAGGATGTCTCGTCGGCCGATGAGGTTGGTTTCGTCGTCAAGACCCTCAAAAAGACGGCGCAGCTTCCTGGTATCGACCAATTCTCCAACGATCAGATTTGGTCGGCCATCCAAGCCCACCGAAGCGGAGGGGCGGATGTCGGACAAAGCGACCTCAAAGAGCCGGAATGGCAGGTTCTGATCGCAGACGATCCGCCCACCGACTATCCCCATTTCATGAGCAAGAAGGTCGGGATTCCGAAGGGCTTCGAAACGGCGATCACGCGCGTCTTGCTGTTGGAGCGGCTGCGCGAAGTGAATGCTCTGCTCGGTTTCACCCGCGTCGAGTCCCCGGACGAGGGATCGGGTGACGATGCGGCGCCGAGGGCTCCGCTCGGACGTTCAGCTCCCGATTGGGTACCGGCGACACAGGTCCACGGCGAAGGCATCTTCATTCGCTTCGATGCCGATGCGCTGAAATCATGGGCCGACGAGAATGCGGTCAAGGACGTCGACGCTCGCTTACGCATGGGACATCGAGGGTGGCGTCAAAAACGGAATCTCGATCCGAGAGAAGGCTATCCCGGCGTGCGCTATGTGTTGCTGCACACCTTGGCGCACATGCTGATCAGAGAGCTGGCTCTCGAATGCGGGTATAACGCGGCCAGCATCCGCGAAAGGATCTACGCGGAAATCGACGAAGAGAAAGATCAAGCCGGGTTCCTCATCTACACGGCGGCGGCCGATTCCGACGGAACGCTCGGCGGTTTGGTCGAATTGGGCAAGCCGGAGAACCTCGGACGGCTCCTTCGCCAAGCCTTGGACCGAGCCCACGTTTGCGCCTCGGATCCCCTGTGCTCCGAGCATGACCCCAACAAGGATCAATCGCTGCACGGGGCGGCCTGCCATGCTTGCTCCTTCGTGTCGGAGACGTCCTGCGAGCGAGGCAATCGGCATCTCGACCGGGCTCTGGTGGTTCCAACGCTCGAAAACTCAAGCGCCGCGTTTTTCCGGAACTCGTGATGGGATCGCTCCTGGACGCGGTCGCGGCGTTGGCTGCCTTGTTGTCACCCGCGAAGATCGAAGCGATCGCATCGCGGCTGCGACGCGCTTCTCCATCGGTTCGGGAACAAGAGCTTCAGCAAATCGTCGGCACACCGGCTGCCCGTGCGGCCCTGGAATCGTTCGTGACAGCCTGGCGGGGTACTGCGTTGTCCGGAGACGTCGTGGCCGGAATGCTGCTGGCTGCCGCCCATACCCGGCAGCGCATGCAGCAAGAATGCGATGTCGAGCTCGTCTGGACTGGACCGACGACACCATTCGTTGCCCCCCGTCGAACCGAACAGGTGCTCCTGGACGTAATCCAAAGGGTGACGAAGGAACTCTTTATCGTGAGCTTCGTCGCCTATGATGTTGCATCGATCATAGCCGCGATCAACTCGGCCATCGCTCGAGGAGTCGACACTCGAATTCTCGTCGAAGCCTCTGTGACCCAAGGCGGCAGCTTACTCGTCGATCCGGTATCGACGATGAGAAACGCCGTTCCTTCGGCCAAATTGTATGTTTGGACCGACCGGCCGCATCCGTTCACCAACGGTCGAGTTCACGCGAAGGTGGCCGTTGCTGATGGTGTCGTTGCATTCGTGACGAGCGCCAACCTCACTGGACACGCACTCGAAAAGAACATGGAGGCAGGGCTTCTGCTCACTGGCGGCCATGTCCCCTCCAGTTTACGTGATCATCTGTACGCATTGATCGAGACGAAAGTGATTCGACCGGCCTAACAGCTACAATATTAGAAGAGACACCCGTCATGCAGCGCTTGGTCATCGATAGCAACATGCTGCAATCGGAAAAACTCAGACGCTTTTTAGATGCGTCGGTAGCCAACTTTGCTGTCCTCCCGGATTTCGCTTGGTTTGAGCTTTACAAGCAAAAATCAGTCGAAGCGATTGTTGCGGCGTTGTCCGTGATCGGCGATTTTCCCGAACAGATCATTGTTTTGAAGTCGGGAAGCGAAATCGCACAGATTGACCCCAGGACTTCTATGATGACAACCGCGATGCAACGTACTGATGTGGCGCGCGATATTCGGGAAATGGTCGCTATCCTGAATGGTCCTGATCGAAATAAGCCGGAGATCAGCGCTCAGTTGGAGCGTCTTTGGTCTGGAGCTGTGAACTTGCTTCCCGGAATGCTCGAAGGTGCTCAAGACATAATGACGTCATTGCCAGAGATGGCAGAGCAAATGTTCGCACCCCAGCAGCTTCGCATTATAAGAATGAATACGCGATATCCGGAGGATATGTTTTCTTCTATTTTCGGAGCGGCCGATCAAATATGGGAGACTTTGTCGAGCGTAGATAGCCGCCACAATTGGACATCAGAATTCGATGAATTCAAAAATCATACTTATCTCTACCGCTATGCTCTCGCAATCGTCATCTACCTTCTCTGGTGGATCAAGAATGGGAGCCAAAACCAAAAGCGCCTTGATCGTGTAAGAAACGATCTAATTGACTTGAGCTTTGCAGTCTATGGCACGTACTTTGAAGGACTCATGACTGCAGACAAAAACGCCGAATGGATGCATCAAAACTTGTATCTCGCGCTTGATGCCATCGATAATGCGTAGGGCCAGTCCGCCACTGCCAATCGGATCCGAGCCTTTCGTAAGGCAGACTGCGCAGCGGCGCACTTTCGCCTTTACAGGTAACGCGGCAACCACGCGTCGCCACAGCGGGCTCGGAAACACGATCGAAACCCATGATGACAAGTGGTCTTCGCATCTCTAGCCTGGGGAAATGTCAAAAGGGCCTTGGACGGACGAAGAGAACGACTCGATCGTCGCGGATTACTTCGCGATGCTGGCTAATGACGTCGCTCATGTGCCCTACAGCAAGTCCGAACATAACCAGCGGATGCAAGAGAAAATCGGCCGCTCTCGAAAGTCGATAGAGTTCAAGCACCAGAATATCAGCGCGGTACTCAAGGGGCTTGGCGAGGATTGGATTCCTGGTTACAAGCCGGCCTTCCATTTTCAGATGACGCTAGTCGATGCAGTAGTACGGTGGCTTGCGCGGAATCCGAGTTGGCTGGCCAGGAATCCAAGCACGCGTCCAGAATCCGGACTATCCGAGGCATCTCTGATTTGGGTGGGGCCTCCACCGACACATTCGAACCAGCCGCCACCGCAGGAACTGGAGCAGACGTTCAAAATCGCTCGAAAGTTCGACGTTGCGGCGCGAGACGAGCGCAATCGTACTCTTGGACGAGCTGGCGAAGAATGCGTGTTGGGGCATGAGCATGCCATGCTGAAGAATGCAGGCCGCGATGACCTTGCCGGTAAGGTACGCTGGGTGGCAGAGGAGGAGGGTGATGGGTTGGGTTATGACATCGCAAGTTTCACAATCGACGGCCGTCCACGCTTGATCGAGGTCAAAACCACCAACGGCTGGGAACGCACCCCCTTTCAAATCACACGCAACGAATTGACGGTCGCCGATCAGAGGCGTACCGAGTGGTGCCTTTTCCGGCTTTGGAACTTCTCGCGCCAACCAAAGGCATTCGAGCTATATCCACCGCTGGATGCCCACGTTTCGCTGACGGCGATAACGTTCCAGGCTAGTTTCTACTGAGAACTGAACATGGGATAAATGGGGAAAGCCTTCCCCCTGGTCGGCGCCGCGGTCGCCGACGCCCCCCCTTCTGCGGGGAGATCCCGCAACGCCCCTTTTAGAGTGAGAGGACGGACCGGCTTCGCCGTGACGGGTTGAAGGCTGGAGGAGAGGCCTCCGGCGCCCGTCATGGAGACTAGCCATGACACATGTGGAGATTCTGGACCCCGCTCGCGAGCGCGCTGGCGGCTACAAGGTGGATGTGAGCCGCGGCGAGCGGATCGGCCGGGTAACATCGGAATGGTTTTCGCGGCCGGCGGACGAGCGCTACCTGTCCCTGTCGGATCTCTATGCCGCCGTCCGTGGCCGGACCGAGCGGAGCCGGACCCGAACCGTCGAGAGCGCGGCGATCCGGGTCGAGGCGAGCCGCGACGATACCGAGCGCCTGGCGCTGATGCTGCCCGGGTCCGACACGCCGATCGCGCCGACGCATTGGAGCTTCGGCCAGCTCGCCGGTTTGGTCGGCGCGCCGGCGGCCTATCTGCGTCAGCTTCCCGCGCCGCTGGCCGGCATCAACCTGCAATATGGCCTGACTTCGCATCGCGCCGAGCAGGTGAAGACGCTCGAAATCGAAGATGGCCGCGTCGAGCTGCGCGCCGTCACCGGGCCCGACTATGGCCGCATCTTCGATCATGAGCTGGTCGCGGCCGTGCAGCGCATCGCCGGCAACGGCACAGGCGACACCCGCTGGAAGGTGCCGGGCGTCCTCGACTGGTCGACCGGCATCTACAATCCGCGCGTCGACATCACCCAGGACACCTCCACGCTCTACGCGTCCGATCGCGACGTCTTCCTCTTCCTGGTCGACGATCTGAATCCGATCGAGGCCGGCCGGCTGCCCGACGGTTCGCCCGACCTCTACTTCCGTGGTTTCTATTGCTGGAATTCGGAGGTGGGCGCGAAGACGCTTGGCATGGCCAGCTTCTATCTCCGCGCCGTTTGCCAGAACCGAAATCTCTGGGGCGTGGAGGATTTCGAGGAGATCACAATCCGCCACTCGAAATACGCCGCCACGCGCTTCGCCCATGAGGCCGCGCCGGCGTTGACGCGGTTCGCCAATTCCTCACCGCTCCCGTTCGTCAACGGCATCAAGGCGGCGCGCGAGAAGATCGTCGCGCGTAATGACGAGGACCGCAGCGACTTCCTGCGCAAGCGTGGGTTCTCGAAGACCGAGACGGCAAAGATCATCGAGACGGTGCTGGCCGAAGAGGGACGCAAGCCCGAGAGCGTGTTCGACTTCGTGCAGGGCATCACCGCGGTCGCACGCGACAAGACTCAGCAGGATGCGCGGCTCGACCTGGAGGCGCGCGCCAAGAAGCTGCTCGACCGAGCGGCCTGATTTCCGGAAAGCCGGAGAAGCGGAATTGTGCATCTCCGGCTTTCAGCCCGGCGCACCGCCCTTCCCACCTTCGGCCAATTGGGAGTCAAAGTCCCGCCGATTGGAAGCCGCAGTCCCTTCCTCTTTCCTGATCGTCGGTTCTGCGGCGCTGCCCTCCAGAGTGAGAGGGCGGCGCTGCGCTTCGTGACGAGTTGATGTCGAGAGAGAGGCTTTCGGCGCTCGTCGCGGAGTACATCCCGATGGCTACCACCGTTCAGAAGATCACCCTCTCGCCCTCGCGCGACATCCCCTTCAACAAGCTCTTGCTCTCGCAGTCGAACGTCCGGCGCGTGAAGGCGGGCGTCTCGGTCGAGGAATTGGCCGACGATATCGTCCGCCGCGGCCTGTTGCAGGGCCTCAGCGTCCGGCCCGTCACTGACCAGGCCGGCGTCGAGACCGGCATGTTCGAGATCCCAGCCGGCGGCCGACGCTACCGGGCGCTGGAGCTGCTCGTGAAGCAGAAGCGCCTCGCCAAGACGGCGCCGGTGCCCTGCGTCGTTCGCGACAGCGGCATCGCCGAGGAGGACTCGCTCGCCGAGAACGTCCAGCGCGCGCCGCTCCACCCTCTCGACCAGTTCCGGGCCTTCCTGGCCCTGCGCGAGAAGGGGCTGTCCGAGGAGGAGATCGCCGCCGCCTTCTTCGTCTCGGTCAATGTGGTGAAGCAGCGCCTGAAGCTCGCGTCGGTCTCGCCGGCCTTGCTCGACGTCTACGCCGAAGACGGCATGACGCTCGATCAGCTCATGGCCTTCACGGTGTCCGGTGACCACGAGCGCCAGGAGCAGGTGTTCGAGCGCCTGAAGGTCTCCTATGACAAGCAGCCCTACGTCATCCGCCGGATGCTGACCGAGGGCGCGGTCCGCGCCTCCGACAAGCGGGCGCAGTTCATCGGCCTCGACGCCTATGACGCGGCGGGCGGCTCCGTGCTGCGCGACCTGTTCCAGGGCGACGATGGTGGCTGGTTGCAGGACGTACCGCTCGTGGACCAAATGGTGACCGACAAGCTGAAGGCGGACGCCGAGGCGATCGCCGCCGAAGGCTGGAAGTGGATCGAGGTCGCGCCCGACTTCGCCTATGGCCACGCCTTCGGTCTGCGGCAGCTTCGCGGCGAGGCCGTGCCGCTGACCGCCGAGGAAGAGGCGAGCCGCGATGCGCTTCAGGCTGAGTTCGACCGGCTGTCCGAGGAATACCAGGACGCCGATGAACTGCCGGACGAGGTAGACGAGCGCCTGTCGGAGCTGGAGACGCTGATCGAGGGTTTCGACAACCGTCCCGTGGTGTTTGACGCCGCCGAGATCGCGCGCGCAGGCGCTTTCGTCAGCATTGGCGCCGACGGCCAGCTTCGCGTCGAGCGCGGCTATGTCCGAACGGAAGACGAATTGGCGGCCGAGCCTGCGTTCGAGGACGCGGAAGGCGACGATGAACGCGCTATCGCCGCCAGCTACGAGGGCAACGAGGCCGTCGTAACGGTTGAGCCTGACGCCGAGCCGGAGGAGGACGAGGGTCTCTCGCCCATCTCCGATCGTCTGATGACCGAGCTGACCTCGCACCGGACGCTTTGCCTGCGCTACGCGCTCGGCGAGCGGCCCGACATCGCCTTCGTCGCGGCCCTGCACGTCCTCACGCTGAAGACCTTCTACCACTATGGCTCGGATAGCTGCCTTGAGCTGGACCTGAAGAGCGTCAGCTTCGGGACGCAGGCGCCGGGGCTCAACGACAGCGCCTCGGCCGAGGCGATCCGCATGCGGCACGAAAGCTGGTCGAAGGCGCTTCCCAAGGAATCGGCCGATCTCTGGGATGCCTTGCAGGAATGGGACGGCGACAGCCAGGCGGGCCTGTTCGCCCACATCGTCAGCCTCTCGGTCAACGCGGTGTACGAGCCCTGGAACCGGCGGCCTCGTGCGGCCGCCCATGCCGACCGGCTGGCGCAGGCGGTCGATCTCGACATGGCGGCGGCCGGATGGAAGCCGACCGTGGACAACTTCCTCGGCCGGGTGACGAAGGCTCGCATCCTTCAGGCGGTTTCTCAGGCGAAGGGCCAGCGCGCTGCCGATCGGATCGAGCATCTGAAGAAGGGCGACATGGCGGCCGAGGCGGAGACGCTTCTGGCCGACACCGCCTGGCTGCCCGACCCGCTCCGCACGCCTGGCCGCGCCGTTGTGGCCGAACCGGCGCCGGAATCTGTGGCCGAGGAGGCCGCAGAGCAGTCCAGCGAAAAACTGCCGGAGGACGACGACGAGCCGGTCGCGCAGAATGACGACGCCGGCGCGGACATGATCGCAGCCGAATAGCTGCCGACTGCACTGAGGGCCCGCTGGCTCGGACCTCCCCGCGAAGCAGGCTTCGTGGGGACCCGGGTGGCGGGCCTTTTCTTTTCGAGGACTGCCATGAGCAACAGCGCGCATGATCTCGCACACCGCCTGGGCCGACAGGCCGAGGCCGTGTGCCGCCATTACCTCTCTTCCGGTCGTCGCGAGGGCGGTTATTGGCTTGTCGGCGACGCCCGCAATGTAGCCGGCCGCTCGATGTTCGTGCGGCTCAGAGACACGGCGAAAGGGCCTGCTGGCAAATGGACCGACGCCGCCACTGGCGAGCACGGCGACTTGTTGGACGTGATCCGGGAAAGCTGCGGCCTGATCGACTTCAAGGACGTCGCCGACGAGGCGCGATCGTTCCTCAGCCTCCCGCATCCTGAGCCGGAGCCCGATCAATCCCGAGCACGCGGACCCAGTGCCCCGACCGGATCGCCGGAAGCGTCACGGCGACTGTTCGGCATGTCGCAGCTGATTTCCCGGACTCTCGTAGAAACGTACCTCCGTAATCGCGGCATTACGGCTCTGCACGGAACCGGAAGCCTGCGCTTCCACCCGCGCTGCTATTACCGGCCCGACGACGACAGCCCGACCGAGACCTGGCCGGCAATGATCGCCAGCGTGACCGACCTCGGAGGCCATCTGACCGGGGCGCACCGCACCTGGCTCGATCCGCACGGATTCTCCGAGGCGACGCTCGGCAAGGCGCCGATCGACACACCGCGACGGGCAATGGGCGACCTTCTTGGAAATGCCGTTCGATTCGGAGTGGCGGGCGAAGTCATGGCGGCCGGCGAAGGCATCGAGACCATGCTGTCGCTCAGATGCGTCTTGCCGACCATGCCGATGGTCGCGGCGCTTTCGGCAGCACATCTCTCCGCCATTCTGTTCCCCGACACGCTGCGGCGACTCTACATCGCCCGCGATGACGATCCCGCCGGCGACGGCGCGATGACCACCCTCATCGACCGAGCGCAGGAGGCTGGGATCGAGGCGATCGTGATCTCGCCACGGCTCGGCGACTTCAACGAGGATCTCCGCTTGCTCGGTGTCGATGCGCTTCGGGCGTCAAGCCGAGTGCAGATCGCGCCGCAGGACGTCGCCCGGTTCATGGAGCTGGCGGCATAGCCGGAAGGGGATGAGAGGGGCGCGGCGGCGTCGTCAAGACAAGGCCGGCGGTCAGCTTCCTCGTGAGCCGGAGAGAACCGCTCCCACGGCCTTCTGAGAGGGCGATCGGGCGGCAAACGGCCCGGACCGGCAACCTCGTGGGCCGACTATTTTCCGGCGGCGGCCGAGGCCGCCTTTCCATCGCGAGACAAAATAGTCGGCCCCCTCGGCCCTCCGCTGCCGCTTCGGCCCTCCGCTCTCGCTCCGGGTGCAGGTCCGGTCCGCCCGCCGCCTTCGTCGCCATGAAGGCCGCGATGGGCGCGGTCGATCCGACGAAGGAAGCCTGCGATGACCACCGACCGCGACGACGATTTCGAGCCGCACCACAGCTCATCCTCGACCGACCAGGTCCTCCACGAACTCCAGCTCTATGGCTACCGTCCCTTCCACGACGAGCCCGACCCCCGGCCGCTTCCCGAAGCGAATATCCTCGCAGGTAGCATCGCCGACATCTTCGATGCGCTGGTGGTGGCGCTTTCCGACACGCGACTCGAACCCGACCTCGAGGAGCTGCTCTGGTCGACGGTGAACGTCTTCCACCGGGCCATCGACCGGATCGAGCGCGAACTCGACGACAACGAATTGGCGCAGCAGCGCTCGCAGCGTGAACAGGACGGCAGCGAGGTCAAATCCGTCGAGCTGGAGCGACTGACGGCGGAAGGCCAGACGCTGATCGAGCGGCGCAATGCTTTCGAGCTGATGCGCGACCAGGCCGCCGATCACTTCGAGCAACACACCCACTCAGCCTGGCGGCCGCGCAACGGGTCGAAGGTCAACCATCGCAACCTCACCTCGGCGATGATCGACAGCCGTGATTTCTTGGCGGCGAAGAAGCGCGCTGACAACCAGGTACTCTTGCCCGCAGGCCCGAAGGTGGCGCTTACCGGCGGGCTCGATTTCAACGATCACCGGCTGATCTGGGCCAAGCTCGACCAGGTCCACGCCAAGCACCCGGACATGGTGCTGCTGCACGGCGGATCGCCCAAGGGCGCCGAGCTGATCGCCGCCAAATGGGCCGACAGTCGCAAGGTGACGCAGATCGCCTTCAAGCCCGACTGGACGAAGCACGCCAAGGCCGCACCGTTCAAGCGCAACGATGCGCTGTTGGAGACCCTGCCGATCGGAGTGATGCACTTCCCCGGCACGGGCATACAGGACAACCTCGCCGACAAGGCGAAGAAGCTCGGCATCCCGGTCTGGAAGTTCGGCGGCGCGTAGGCGCCGTCCCGAGTTCGTTGCCGCAAAGTGGCTTCTCACTCGCCGCCGGCAACGGATCCACCGAGGTAGCGGCCCACGATTTTTGCGGCCGCGATCAATTCCTCCGCCCGGTCATGGTGGCCTGCCGCGCGATATTCTTCGGCAGCCGCCAAGCGGACATTGCTCTCGCTTTCCAGCAATCGACGCAGGTCTTCGGCCGCCAGGTTCCGCCGTGGCACCTCGACCGAAGGATCGCCGAACGCTCTGACGACATAAGTCTCATGCAGGCTGCCCACCGGCACGGCTTGCGCATCGTCGATCGCGGCGATCAGGCCGCGCAGCACCTTGACCTCCGGCAAACACCGGCCACGCATGGCCGCTTTCAGGTCGACCCGTAACCGCGCCGTTAGTTCTTGCAGATCGCTCACTACGGAATTCTAGCCGCATCTGGCCTGCTCCGGCCAGAGATCCGACCTTCCCGGCCCTCCGGGCACCACCCCGCGTCTATCAGCGCTGATCCTTGGTCCGGCCGAGAGCCTGACGCCATCAACCCGTAAAGGGTCGGCTTACGCAAAGCGTGCCGCCGCTGCGTCTCCGCCTGCGCGGTGATTGCGGCCCTCGGCCGAACACATCGGGCGCCTGTCGCGCGGGGATGGTCCCCGCTTCAGCACAGGAGCCAGATCAATGTCTCAAGCCCTCGCATTCGCCAACGGCTGGAACCTCGCGAAAACCCTCATGGTCTGCGTCGTCGTCTTTCATGCTGACACTGGCCACTTCGGCGTAATGCCGGCCGCCGAATATGACGGCGATCCCGGCGCCGTCATCCACGAATTCGACCCCTTCCAATCATGAAGGGGGACGTCGCCACGCAAGCTGGACCGCAGACGGCCAGCGGGATTTCTCCTCCCGTTGGCGCCTGTTTGCGGCTATACTCGCGGCCGCGCCGTGGTGGTGGTGGAAGGCGCGACCGTCAGACCTTTATCTCACGGAGCACACCGCCATGATCATCTTTGGACCCCTGCTTGTCCTCGTCGGCATCGGCTTTTTCTGCTGGCTGCTGTTCACCCTTGCTGTCTTCGCGCTGCCATTCTTCGTCGGTCTCACGGTCGGCATCTGGGCCTTTCACACCGGCGCCGGCGTTCTCGGAGGAATTCTTGTCGGCCTCGTTGCTGGCGGCGCGACCTTCGGCATCGGCCAGTTCGCCCTGGGCTTGATCACTTGGACCTGGCTCAGGCTGCTGATCATCCTGCTCTTCGTCGCGCCTGCCACCGTCGCCGGTTATAGCGCCACCCACGGACTCGCACAGATGGCCATGCCGTCAACGACCTGGCAGATGATCTTTTCGGTGGTCGGCGCCATTGCGGTCAGCGTTACGGCATTCCTGCGCTTCACCGGGATGACCGCGCCCGGACCAATCGGACAAGGCATGGCGCGCGGCTGACGCCACGGCAGAACCACCAGGGCAAGACCAGATTGGCCCTTTCTCATCTGCGCAGCCCGTCGTTCCGAGGGTGCTGTGTTGACCCGGGCAGTGAAGCGCGGCTGAGCATGGCTTTGCCCCATCGTAATGCGGCCCGCAGGAGCCAAGGGAGGCCCAGCGCGGAAGCCTGACGCGACGCTTCGACAAACACCGTCGTGGACAGGACGTTCTCGCCCGAGCAGCAGCATGGGACTAGCTTCGTCTTGTATCGCCGGCACGGATGGGTTCGGATCGCCGTCGCGTCTGAGCGGATTTCTCAGGGCACCTCGAGCGTCACCACGTCCTGCTTGATGTCGACTCTGTTCGGACCGAGCGCACCAAACGGCCTCTTCGATGGATGGATCTGGCCGAAGGCCGGCTGAAGCCTCGATCGCCTATGGCGCAATGGCACCGATCGACTTTCTTCCCCTGCCGGCTGCGCCGCCATTCCTCGCGAAACAACAAAGTCGCCTGGCTGCCATCCTCCGCTAGCGCTGCGGCCCGCAAGCGGGTGCGCCGTCGATCGCCTCCTGCCTCTCGATCACCATCGAGGCCGCAATGGTGCGGGCTCGGAAACAGAGATCAAGGAGAACTACCATGGCGACCATCGGCACCTTCAAGAAGACCGGCTCGAACGAGTTCAACGGCGAAATCGTCACCCTCTCGGTGCAGGCCAAGAACGTCCGCATCGTCCCCGAGGCCACCCGCTCGGGCGAGAACGCCCCCAGCCACCGGGTCTATGTCGGCCGCGTCGAGATCGGCGCCGCCTGGGCCAAGCGCTCCAACGAGGGCCGCGATTATCTGGGCCTGAAGCTGGACGATCCGAGCTTCACCGCCCCGATCTTCGCCAACCTCTTCGACGACGAGGACGGTGAGGGCTACAGCCTGATCTGGTCCCGCCCCAACGGTCGCCGCGGCGACTGAACCGCTCAATGCCCCGTCCGGCCGGTCCGGGCGGGACACCGCTCCCATGGGCGGAGCAGACCTGACCACCGATCGTTGATCCCCGGCACACGGCCCCGGTTGGCCCGCTCTAGCTTGCAAGAGGACGAATACCTAGTATATTGGGTGGCAATATATTAGGTGGACTGGCGATCTTTCCGCATGAGTTTGCGGGAGATCGTGGCCGTCAATTTGCGAAAACTGAGACACGCCCGGAATCTGTCTCAGGAGGATCTGGCCGACCGTGCGGGCGTCAATCGCAACTATGTCGGGATGCTGGAGCGCGAAGAGCACGCCGCGACCGTGGACATGCTTGAGAAGCTTGCCGAGGTTCTCGAAACCGACCCGATCGAGTTCTTTCGTCGCCCAGAGGGATGAAGGCCGGACGTCAGGGCGCCTCGTCGGACCTTCCTTTGCGCGGCCTGGACGACGGGTTTACACGCACCAATTCCGTCGCCTCCACCTCCAGCGCCTCGGCGATCCTGCCGAGCACGGTGACGCTGGCCGAAACGTCGGCGCGCTCGATCCCACCCACGTAACGGGCGCTAAGCCCGGCTCGCTCTGCCAGTTCTTCCTGCGTCATGTCCTTGGCATGACGCAACCGACGCAGATTGACCGCCATGACCTCCTTGAGATCCATGGCGATGATGGAGCCGGTTTAGGAACTATCGTTCCAGGAACGATAGTTCCGATTCGTACTGCGCTTTGTGAACTTGCGCCGCCTTCATTTCTCCGACTCTGCTTGTTCGTCGGTGGACGCGATGCAAGTCGCGCATCACGATATTGCTCCGATTTAGCGCGAATTACGTTCAGTACTAATGATAAATGGATGCTGAACGCATTGCTTCGATCTGACGGGGGATGATCGCAGTGACTGAGCCTTCATTTGCGGAACGGCCGCCGCTGACGGATCGCGTCAGCCCTTATGACGAGCGACATCTCGCAATATACCTCAGGTTGTTGATGGCTGAGGAAGAGGGAGCCGACTGGCGGGAAGTCGTGCAGGTGCTGTTCGGGTTAGACCCCGAACGGGAGCCAGATCGTGCCAAAATCGTCCATGACAGCCACCTGGCGCGGGCTCGTTGGATGACCGAAACAGGCTATCGGCACCTGCTCGAACCACGAATGCAATAATTCAATCCCTGCTGGTCGGGTGGCGTGTCGCTGCGCGCGATGCAACCATAGGGACTAGCGCAACGGCCAAGGTTCCGGCTCGTCTCGTTGCTCCCCGAAAAGGGGAAGAAGACGAGAGGAAACGCCATGCCTAGAGAGTCTTGGCGCTCACCGGAGACGACCGAACGACTGAACGTTCTCGATCGCCCCGGATTCGCTGCCGAGTTCCTGCGACGCAACCCTGAATATCGTCGCGACTTCGCCAAAACCCAGCGCGAGATCGCCCGCAAGACGATCGACGCAGAGACGGGGTGTGCCCGACTCGCTGCACGATGGAGGTTGCGCTTTCGTCCATGATCCGACGGTCGCTGTAACTCCCGGACTTAACCCGTGGCTGCCCGAGGTAGCGCCAAGCGTCGTGCTTCTCGAAGCGGCGCCCGTTGGCTTCGGGATTGCCCAGGGTATCAGCGGCCCCTTCGTCGAAACTCGGGACGCGAGTGGGCGCGGGCCAACGCGGGTTCTCGATATTTCCGACGAAACTGGCACCGTATCCGTTCGGTCAAGCGATCCCCAGGCGTTCGAAAGGCCGGCAATCCTCCTCCCGCTCGACACGATGTTTGAGCTACGGCTCGACATTGCGCTCCGCATTGTTCGGCGAGCACGTGGACAGGCAGTCAAACTCCTCCCCACGGCCCTGAGGTTGACGCCGTTGCAGAGGGCACGCCTCATCCAGCTCCTGCATGCCTTCGACATCCGTGATGCAGGCGGCGGACCGCGCGAAGTCGCGGCAGAGGTTCTTTCATCAGACCAGGCTCGGCTTCCCTCAGTCGAATGGAAAGACTCACACGCCCGCCGTAGAGCCAACCGCTTGATTCATGACGCGACCGTCCTGGTCGAACGTGGCTATCTCAAACTTTTGCGTGGCGGCTGAATCAACGCGAATGCCTATGGGGCGCCGCCTACTTGCATATCAGCTTTGGCAAACGGGGTTAGGCCACGACGCTTCGATATTGTTGTTGTCGGGATCCAGCACGAAGGCGACGTAATTGGCTTCGCGCCGCCTGCCCTGGTCACGGAAGCCGGGAACGCCATTGTCGCGGCCACCATTGGCGAGCGCCGCCTTGTAGAACTCTTCCACCGCCTCTCGCGTCGGCGACGCAAAAGCAAGGTGAATGGGCGCTCCACCAGGCACGTTCCCAGCTCTCCAGTAGCTAGGAACGCCTTTTCGGTCTCCCGCTATAAACAAGAAGCCGCGCGCATCCCGAGCCTTGAAGATGGCCGCATCAAACTGTGGCAGGTCTTGGACTCGTTCAATTCCCAGCGGCAACAAACACGCGGTGAAAAACGGCAGGCTCTGGGCGGTGTCGCGGACTAGAAAGCCGACATGATCGAACATCGCAATATTGTGCCTTGCTAGTCATGTCGGGACAAGTCCGCATCACTTTTCTAACCGCGAAGCGGAACGACCGAAACTGAGGGATCGTCCGCTGTAGGCCGTAGCGCTGCCGGCCTTTCGTGTCGAAGGGGACGCGACGTCGCATAAATTTTCGTCCACCCCCAACGCTTGATCCCTCCGCCACCGTGATCCCGAAACGCCGCTCATTCGACGCGGCGCCCTCGACCGACACGGAGGCTCCCTATGCTCGACAGGTCCGCGCAGCTTTCCACGCGCTACGTCCGCACCCATGAGGCGGCGCGCCTCCTCGGAATCTCGCCACGCACCCTGGAGAAATATCGCTGCCACGGCAGCGGCCCGACCTTCCGCAAGCTCGGCGGCCGCGTCGTCTACGCCATTGGCGATCTCGAGGCCTGGGCCGACCAGGCCGCTTGCAGCTCGACGTCGGATCCCCGTTACGTCGAGGCCCGCGCCGCTGGCCACGCACAGCGCTGAGGCGATCTCCGATGTCGTCGCGCCGCCTCATCATCGCCAGCGAACGGAGCAAGCTCGATCCGTTCGTCGTCGCCACGGGCGACGCAAGCCCGCGTGACCAGCGCGACCTGATGGAGCGACCGTTCTTTTCGCTCGCCAAGGCCCGGCGCACCGCGCCGATTCTCTATGAGACCGGCGACGTCCGCGTGGAAGTCTATGCCGTCCCTGAGCACGGCATGGCGACCATCTGGGACGCCGACGTATTGATCTGGGCCGCGAGCCAGATCGTCGAAGCCGAGGACCTGGGCTTCAAGACGTCGCGCTTTCTGCGTTTCACGCCCTATCAGCTCCTGACGTCGATCGGCCGGCAGACCGGCGCGCGCGATTACAAGCTCCTGAAGGGCGCGCTGGCGCGCCTGCAATCAACCGTCATCCGCACGACGATCCGTAACGGCGAGCATTGGCGCCGCCATCAGTTTTCTTGGATCAACGAGTGGGAGGAATGCACGACCCGCGACGGCCGCGTCGAGGGCATGGAGTTCGTTCTCCCGGACTGGTTCTACCGCGGCGTCATCGACCGCTCGCTCGTGCTCGCCATTGATCCAGCCTATTTCCGGCTGACCGGCGGCATCGAACGCTGGCTGTATCGGGTCGCTCGCAAGCACGCCGGCCGCCAGCCCAAGGGCTGGCTCTTCGAGATCGCGCACCTTCACGAGAAATCCGGCAGCCTCGCCAAGCTCCCCGATTTCGCCTTCGACCTCCGCCGCATCGCCGCCCGCCAACCGCTCCCGGGTTACCGCCTGCGCATCGAGCGCAATGGCCGACGCGAACTGCTGCGCATACTGCCCGCCGGTTTGTCCACAGGGCCTGTGGATATCGCTGTGGACGGGGTCGGGACTTCGGGCGTTCCGACTATCGGGACTTCGGGAGTGCGGGTATCGGGACTTCGGGAGTGCAAACCGCAGCTAACCCTTTGGCCTGAAACGGCGATTCCGGGCCTTAACTTAGAGTCTAACTTAGAATCTAACTCTTGTAGTTGGCCCAGCCATTCTGCGGATAACCGCGTCCCGACCGCCGCGTCCCGGCCCAATCTGCCCAACCGACAGCCATCGCTGCCCTTGAGCCGTAAGCCGGGAGGGAAGAAATGATCGTCGCCCTCCTCAACCAGAAGGGCGGCGTCGGCAAGACGACGCTCGCGCTGCACCTCGCCGGCGAATGGGCCCTGCACGGCAAGCGCGTCACGGTGGTCGATGCCGACCCGCAAGGCTCGGCGCTCGACTGGTCGCAGCAGCGCGCACGGGAAAATGTCTCGCGGCTGTTTGGCGTCATCGGCTTGGCACGCGACACGCTCCATCGCGAAGCGCCCGAGATCGCCCGCACCGCCGACCACGTCGTCATCGACGGTCCGCCGCGTGTCGCGGGCCTGATGCGCTCGGCGCTGCTCGCTGCCGACTTGGTGCTGATCCCCGTACAGCCATCGCCGCTCGACGGTTGGGCGTCGGCCGAGATGCTGGCCTTGCTGCGCGAGGCGCGCATCTACCGACCTGGGCTCGCCGCGCGCTTCGTCTTGAACCGCTGCGGCGCGCGGACGGTGATCGCGCGCGAGACCGCCGAGACCCTGGCCGATCATGATCCGCCAGTGCTCACCAGCACGGTT
>NZ_JABXXP010000004.1 GCF_013376155.1 Nguyenibacter vanlangensis | reverse complement strand
GGCAAAAATGGAGGCTTGGCGTCAGGACTACAACGAGGTCCGCCCACACAGTGCCATCGGCAATAAACCGCCGATATCGCTGCTCAATAGCTTGCCGGCGTGCTTGCCGGTTGAGCCCTAACCCCGGGAATTTCCAGCTCGCCCTGGCCTAAGATCGGGGAGCACTTTAGCAACCCACAGACCCTAACTCAAAACTGAGGGCACGTTCGGGGCAGGGTCAGGTGCCATGAACGCCGAAGGCCGCCTTTGGGGCGGCCTAAGCGTTTGTTATTAAACGGTTGGTTGCGGGGGCACGCAACCAAAGAAAACTGCTGCTTGCATGTGGCTTCGTTGACCGATTGGCATAGCAAAAAACGCCGGGATCCGATCACCCACTTACCGAGGGCAGTCAGAGTTTATATACGATACCTCAACGGATTGGTGATCAACACCACTTTTGCGCCCTGAATTTCCGCAGCCTATTAAGCTGCGGTTTCCGTTAAAAGAGCCCAACGGTCATGCTGCAAGGGCGACGCGGGCCGGATATCGCCCGGCATGAGAGGTCGTGCGCGATGCCATGGGCAGATCGGCAGGCACGGGTGCGGCGCGCTCCGTGGGAGCAGCGACCACAGCAAGCCCTGAAAGGCGGGCCTTTGCGGCTGTCAGAATTTCCCGAGAAATGTCGAATTTCAGGGGCACGGTCATGCGACCATCGAACCGGAGCGGCGAACCCAGGCGCCCAATCTGGCATCCGGTCCTAGCAAGAAGACGCTCCATTCCGGCATACGAAACCGAAATAAAGTTGCGCAGCCGGTTCGCCACTCCATATTCCAGAAGGGCGACCACAAGCTCCCCTACCGGATCGGTAACTGAGCCCAGACGCTCCCGCTCCGGCTCGACGACAAAGCGCGTTACCTCGAGGACGTCCTTACCCGTCGGCACGACGGTGCGTTCAAGATGCGGAAACAGCTCTCCGAGGAGAAAGCGCTGTGTTGTCTTGATGAGGCGAACGCCGGCGACGACTTCAACGCCGTTGCACACGAGAATGTAAGTAGCGTCTTCCGTATCGTAACTATCATACTCATGACCTGACGCGTCATCGTGTAATGGAAGATTCCATCTCAGCTTTTCGATGAAAACTCTATGACGAAGTCTCGCAAAAGACGCAATATAGTGAACATTAGGATTGATGTTTTTCGCGTTAACGACTTTAATCATCATTTTTCTCCAGCTTCGTTGCTGAAGTGAGAATGATGATTTGAGGTCATCCCGAGTAACCGGGCATACCACCCCCTTTATATGTACCCCCGGAATAATCCTGGGTGTTCGCAGCCTCTCAGGTCGACTGCGCAACCCCCGCTTCGCGCTCCGGGGCCTTCCGCGGTGGTGCCCCCATGATGGCCTTGATCTCCTGGTACGCATCCAATGCGCCATCGCCCCCCTCGCGCCCGTTCCCACTCTTCTTGAAGCCGCCGAATGGCGCTTCGAAATCAAACGCTCCATTGATTGATACTTGTCCCGCTTGCAGTTTCCGGGAAACGGCATAGGCAGCCTCGGTATCGGCGCCACTCACATATGCGGCAAGCCCGTATTCCGTGTCGTTGGCTATGGTAATAGCCTCCTCGATATCCTGGTAGCCGATTATCGCGAGCACCGGGCCGAATATCTCTTCCTGAGCAAGCGCTGATTTGGGATCAACATTGGCAAATATCGTTGGCTTGACGTAGAACCCATCCGGAAGACCCTCCGGACGGCCTGCCCCCCCTGCAACAAGACGGCACCGGTTCGCGATCGCGACGGCAATATGCATCTGAATGCTGTTGAACAAGGCTCTATGGGCCACAGGCCCCATTACAGGGTTGTCTGATGGAGCTCCGACCGTGATCCGTGACGCAGCGGTGCGTGCTTCCTCAATGACCTCCTCCATGCGCGCCCGGGGAACGAGCATTCGCGTGGGTGCATTGCAACTCTGGCCCGAGTTGAGCATCACTTGCCGCACACCACGGGCAACATTGGTCCTGAGGTTGTCGTCATCGAAAATGATGTGCGCGCTCTTGCCCCCGAGTTCCTGAGCCACCCGCTTGACGCCCGGCGCAGCCTTGGCCGCGACTTCGACCCCCGCCTGCACCGACCCCGTTATAGATATCATGTCCACACCAGGGTGAGCTGACAGTGCAGCCCCGGTCGTCCTTCCATCGCCGTGAACCAGGTTGAACACCCCTCGCGGCACCCCGGCTGCCGCAATGATTTCGGCAAGAACCTGCGCCGATGAGGCCGCCTGTTCTGACGGCTTGAGTACGATCGCACACCCTGCCGCCAACGCCGGGGCGACTTTGGCCAGTATCTGGTTCAGAGGCCAATTCCAGGGCGTTATGAAGCCACACACGCCTATCGGGTCACGAGCCAAATGCGTGCGTCCTCGAACGACAACCGCATCCTGCGCCAGAAGTGAGCGGATAGCGCCACTCAGGTGCGCCATACCCGCCGGCACCTGCGCCGAGCGCGCAAAACGGACAGGAGCGCCCATGTCCTCGACGATCGCATCAGCGAGCGCTCCAGACCGACGTGTATATTCTGCCAGGATGCTGCGTAAGAGGTCTGCCCTTTGTGCCGTCGAGACGCCTCTGTATCCAAGCGCCGCTCGCCTTGCCGCCGCCACGGCCCGGTCAATGTCAGCCTCGGATCCGACTGCGACAAGGCCGATGTTCCGGCCAGTCGTCGGGTCGATCCGCGGCACGGTATCCAAGCCCATTGGGTCAACCCACGAGCCATCAATGTAAAAGCTGCGAAAGTCCTGCATTTTGGATGATTCTCCGGATATTTACTTGTGCGCATCGTTCCTCCTTCCGAACGCTTGCGAGCACATTTCGACCAAGACAGTTAGTAGAAGCATGCCGGCCGGGCTGCCCTGCCGAATTTCCCCTGGGGTTTCTGCCAGTGCATGTTCGGATGCCGCGCATGCTTAAGTTGTCTCAGGGAGCAATCCTGATCCGACAAATAAGGACCCGGCGACATGAGCACCGTTACACAAACATTTTCCCACACGCCCTGGTGGGTTCTCGCGATCGCAGGCTTTCTGGTCTATCGCGGCATCCAGGCCGGCCGACCGAACACTACGCGCGTCCTGAGATTATTCGTCGTCCCGGCAGTATTCCTGTGCTGGGGCGGCAGCATCCTTGCGACCCGATATGCGATCAGCGTCGGGAACTGCATGCTCTGGGCGGCCTTCCTTCTCATAGGAGGCTTCGTTGGGCACCTAAGTGTGCACAACGAGGCTATCCTCGCTGACCATGACCGTGGCGTCATCAGTCGGCCAGGCGACAGGACATATCTTCCCCTGTTGATCGTCGCATTCCTGACAAACTACGCCTTCGCCACGATTGCTGCCATTCATCCGAGCTGGCTCGCCAGCCCCGGCTGCGCCCTGCTGAATATCGCGGTGGCCGCTCACATGGCCGGCATCTTCCTCGGCAAGGCAGTGACACTGACGCGGAAATACGCCGCGACCAGCCACACGTCCCTCCCCGTCGGCAATGTGATCGCCGCCTGAACCAGCACTCACAATCCACTCACTGCATGCGATTGGACCCGCCTCAATGCATTCCTTTCCACTTTCCGATGTCGGCGTTGTAGGTGCAACCCGATACCTTCCCGGGCCGCCACAAGACATATCCCGCTGGAGCACCGGCGAGGGCCTCGGCCAGTCGCTTGTCGACACTCTCACCGCCAACGGATGCCGGCATTTCCATGTCGCCGGACCCGAAGAAGACGATCTCTCCATTGTGTCGGCCGCCTATGCGGAGCTGAAGCGCACCGAAACGTTCGATCAGTCAGCCATTTCCATCGTGGCGCATGCTCACACCCAGGCTTTCAGCGTTCCACCTGCCCCTCGATCGATTGTCGCCGAGTTCGTCAATGCCGAAGGGCTGGCACCCGCACTGTCCTTTTCGGTGAGCCACCTCGCCTGCGCGTCCGTGATTAATGCAATCTGGCTCGTGGCACAGCATCTGCGGACCCAGTCCGCCGATGCACTTGGGCTGGTTCTCACCTCCGACCGTGTGTTCGGCGGCGGAGAATACCGGGTTCGACAGGATGCTGGCATCATGTCAGACGGGGGGTCAGCAATTTTGATTGGCCGGCGAAACCTCAAGACAAGGATCGCCCGTATCGGCCTGGGCAATTATTCAATCCATCATGCCGGGCCAATCAACTCGGCGGCGAGCGCCGCTATCGGCAAGACAGCATGGTATCAGACGCGAGACACGCTCAACCTGACCCTCGGCGCGGAAAACATCCCCTGGGATGATGTCGGCACCATCCTGCCGATCAACGCCGATCGCTCCTACTGGCGCATGGTTGAGCGCTCGAACGGGCTTTCCACAGGCACGGTGTTCGACCACAACATCAGTGCGAAAGGACATGCCTGCACGGCGGATTTCGCGATAAACCTGCTCGACCGTGGCCTTGAGGTCATTGAGGACGGCAAGGCGGTACTTGCTTGCGGACAATCCAATGTCGGCGCCCACGCCGTGGCCCTTATGCTGCCGCCGGACAGCACTGAAGACAAATACGCGAATGCCACTCCCCGCGTCGCGCCGGCTCTCGGCATCTACGCGATCGCGACCGACTTGCCGTCGTCACAGGAGGTTTCCAGTATTCGCGGCACGAACATAGTTGGTGTATTCCCGCACATGTTCTTTACCGAGGCCGGGCAACACTCGTGCCCGCCGATTGACGGGTTTGACGAAGTCCAGAGCATCGCTGCCATTCCGGTTGCACGAGGGGTCCGTATACCTGACATGGCGTCCGCCGCTGTGAACAAGCTCGGCCTCACGGAGGACACCTCCATCAGCCACGTGCTGCATGCGCAATGCATGCTTGACGAGAATATTCTCGGCTCGACTTGCCTTCGTATCCAGCACGACCATTTCCCGAGCGCCTTGTCTGCGATGTCACTGGACCAGCTCGGGACCGCGGGTGTTCCAACGGCGCTCAGGCTTGCCGGCCTCCAGCTCCTCGACAGCGACCAGAGCGGGCGGGTCTGCCTGAGTGCCGCCGACAAGTGGGTGTCCCCATTCTACCGCCGTCACCCGGGACTTGCGCCGCTTGGAGATGCAGCTGCAGCCTGCGTGGTCGGTCCGGCCAATTCGGAGGTGAAGCCGCTCGCCACTATTGGCGCCGAGTATCTTACGCTTGCTCAGGCTCCCGAAACACTCTGGGCAACCGTGGGCGATACCCTCGAGCAGTTCGTCAAAACCTCAGCACTTGGTGCAGTCGGTGGCCTTCTCTCCTCCACCGGAACAGATATCGATGCCATCGACCTGATCCTAGGCGACGGCATCGCCGATGCAACCCGGCGCGACATCGCACACTCGCTCGGCGTGCCGGCCGACCGCCTGTGGAACCCAGAGATCCACTACGGTTCCGCCGCCCCACTGTTCGGCATCGCAGAGCTGATCCGACGCGCAAAGAGCTCTTCCTTGCCGATGCGGGGCATCGTCTGGACGGTCTCATTGTCCGGCCACGCTGCAGCAATCTTGATCGAGTGCCCGGGAGAGAAACAATGAAACGGATCGCCCTGCTTACCCGCGAGGAAGGACCTGCATTTACCGACCTCGCTGGCCACCGTGTAATCGCAAGCCTCAATGCTGACATTGTGGTCCTGGCAGCCAGGGGTGATGCATCCTCGTTCAAGGGCTTGCGCAACGTTACCGTCGAGGTCGTCCGCTGGGATGTGTTCGATGATGAAAGCGCGCTGCTGGAGATCGTCTCCCGACATCACGCCATCGCCCCGTTCGACGCGATCCTGACGCTGAACGAGCTCCTGGTCGGCCGGGCAGCATCCCTGCGCGCCGCGCTGGGCGTGCCTGGCATGACGCCCAGCGTTGCCGAAGGGTTCCGCGACAAGATCCTGATGAAGGAGCGCGTGTCGGCGGCAGGTGTCGCAGTGCCCAGGCATGGGCCGGCCACGTCGCGGGAGCTCGCGGAGGAAATCCTCAAGGCCCACGGGCGGCTGGTCCTCAAGCCGCGTGCAGAGTGTGGCTCACGCGGTGTCGTGTTCTGCCGCGACATGGCCGCCTACGATGCATGGGTTGAAGAGTTCGCTTCCAGTAAACGGGGGGCGTCGATAGACCAGTATGAACTGGAAGAGTTTGTCGACGGAACCCTTTATCACGTCAACGGGCTGGTGATCGGCGGCACGCTCTCGCACATCGCGATCGCGCCCTATCTGCCAGGGCGGGCAAATATCGACTTTACAGCAGGCACCCCGTTCGTCTCGGCAATGCTCGAGCCTGGTGCACTGCATGACGAGCTCGCGGAGCTGGCCCAGAAGTCGGTCACGGGTCTCGGCATGGAGCGCGGTGTCATCCATCTCGAGGCCTTCGCCCCCGCTGGCAAGCCGGCCGTCTTCTGCGAGGTTGCCGCCCGCACCGGTGGTGGCGGCATCATCTGGATGATCGAGGCGCAGTATGGCTGGCACCTCCCCCTTGCCGCGCTTCAGGTCGAGCTCGGGAATGCGCCGGCTCCCGTCATGCAGGCAGGACACACATTCACGGCGGGCCTGATCGGCTTGCGACACGCACGAGGCGGCATCGTCAGCGCGGCGCCCAGCGAAGCGAGCTTTCAGGACCCGTGGATACTGCGAAAGCAGGTCAATGTCGCGCAAGGGCAGTTCAGGGCGTCTTGCGCGCACTGCACCGATTTCATCGGACTCTTCATCCTGCAGTCTGATGGCATCGACGACTTCGAGCAGAAGGCAGCTCTCATCGAAGAGCGCTTCTACGAAAAACTCGAACTCACCGCGCTGTAACGCCGGTTCAACTACACGAGCAAAGGAGACAGACAGCAAATGACGACAGTTCCACTCAGCAACTGCGACGTTCAGATCGTGGCACAGGACGGTCGCCTCGATGGCAGTACCTTCGAGGAAGTCTCGATGGAGAAAGCGACCTTCACCTCCGTCGGCCTTAATGACGCGGCTTTCCACCGTGTCAGTCTCGACCGCTCCACCCTGACTGCGGTCAGTCTCGTAGGAGTGGCAATCTCGAACAGCCGTTACGACGGAATGACAATCGAGGGGATTCCGGTCACCGAATTGCTGCGCTGCTTCGCCGAGACCACCTAGCGCGCCGCAGCCTGACCTTCCCCGCGTTCAATCACGATCCTTTCCGACAACCATCCGAAAACAGAAGAATTCCATCATGACCACCAACATGAAACTTCAGAAGCTCACAGCCGAAGTCGCCCGTATCCTGAACGTGGACTCCGTCGAGCCCGATGTCGGCCTGGGCGAACTCGGCGTGGACTCTCTGGTCATCGTCGAGCTGCTCCTCGCCTGCGAGCAGATCTACGGTGGGCGCGTGTCACCCGAAGACCTGAACATCGATCAGTACACGACGCTGAGCGATTTCGATCGCAACTTCACGAAGGCGGCCGCCGAGGCGCACGCTGAAGACGCCCTGGTCTGAGCCATGAACGCCGTCACACGCATCCCACCTCCGCCGATGACAACATCGACGAAAATCTCAACCCCAGCCTATATTTTTGATCCTGAAAGGGTGATCGAGAACTACACTGCATTGCGGTCGCGCCTGGGCACACGATTGATCGTCTCGGTCAAGGCCAACCCCAATTTCGAGCTCCTCCAGCGCTGCGCTCATGCGTTCGAGGACGGGGTCGATATTGCAAGCCTGGGCGAGCTCGACCTCGTCGTGGGGCGTGTGCGGTGCGAGCGGTACATCAACACCCCCGCCTGGGACAACACGTTGCTGCGCGGGGCCATTGCGTCCCGGGCAACGTTGATCGTGGACGACATCACCCAGGCGAAGACCCTCGCCGAAGTAGCCGGCGCGGGGTCGACCATCCGGCCTGTCCTGATGCGCGTCAACGTGGAATCCCTCATCGAGCCTCTCTCCGGGCACGGACCCGATCATTTCGGAATGAACCGTGACACGCTGGTCCAGGCCGCGCGCGTGTTGTCTGACGCGGGAATTAAGGTCCGGGGACTGCACGCCTTCGGCGGCTCGCACAGCTTCGTGCCACGCGGTATCGCTCTCGCACAGGCCATGCCGAAACTGGTTGATCTGATCGAGGCCACCACCGGGCGCAAGCTGGAGTTCGTCAATCTCGGTGGCGGCTTTCCCCGCGACTGGAGAAAGCTCGATTTTGGCCCTTATCTCGAGGCGATCACGCCGCTCGCGCAGCGCCTTACGGTAGCCCATGAGAGCGGGCGGGCAATCTTCGGTGATGCAGGCCAGTATCTCACGCGCATTCTCGCCGTAAAAGAGTTCGACGACCGGATCGTTGCGGTCTGCGATGGCGGCATGGCCCAGAATTTCCTCCTCGCTCAGACAGAGGCGGCCTACCGAAATTTCCAGGCACCCAGAGCCGTTGCCCGTGCGGGCGCGTCACTCACGCAGGCAAACAAGCCGGTCACCCTGACAGGAAGCTCGTGCAATCGTCAGGATCGTATCGGCAAGCTCGGACCCGAGGCTGACAGGCCCGCGGTCGGCGACCTCTACGCCTTCGAGGGATGTGGCGCCTACAACGCAACCTACACCGTCGCGAGCTTTCTCAGTCTCCGCCAGGCGCGGGTATATATCGGGAACATGCTGTCATGACAACAGGAATTGATATTCGCCAAGCGTCCTGCAGTGCCCGGGGCGTCCTGATCAGGGCACCTTTCGGCTCAGTGCCGATGGAGGTCGAGATGCGCTCGCCGGCCCTCGGCGACACGTCGGACTATGGCGCCCTCGAGGAGATTGCCAATACGTCGTCGACACCCGTCCTGCTGAATTACAGCCAGCATTACACCTTGCTGGCCGATCTGGTCAGCGAGGCCCGGGACGCCTTCAACGGTGTCACGATCTTCGCTCGGTTCTCCGGCCCGTACATGCTGTCGCTGCCGAAGTCGCTGCTGGCCCCTGACGTCTTCCTTGGTCACGATCCGCATACCTGGCTCGCCGGCGTGCCAGATCCGGGACCTGTGCTTCTGATTTCCGATCATTTCCGGCGGGACACCATCGAGCGGGGCGACAACAGTCTCACGTGCCAGGCATGGGGGATCGAAAACGATACCTTTACCTCGTGGTTCTCCCGGGCCCAGGTCACCGCCTCCCTCGGATCGATCACCTATGGCCACGACGCCGCCGAAGAGTGGCTCGACCATGCTGCATGACACTCCAGCCACCGAAACCCTCTCGCGCGCGACGTCGCAGCCCGCCATCTGTGTCTGGCGCGATGCGGGGTTCGGCAGGATTGCCATCGAAGCGCTCGCCCGCGGCACCGATCTCAGTGACGACCTTTGCGGCCTTGTATCAGAGGCCGTCACCCGGCTGCTGGACTCCGAAATCATCATCGAAAGCGCGTTCGACGGAACGCTGCGGGCACAGGCGGAATTTGGTTCCAGCACTACCCTGCCGGCCGACCTCACCGATCCGCTCGATGACATTGTCGAAACCATCAGAAAGGAAAGCCTTAACCCGCATCTTCTGACGCTGCTCAAAGGCTTCTCTCGCCTGACGCATCGTTTTTTCGTGGATGAGCGCCAGCAGGCCATAGGCCGCGAGTGGGCCCAACAGGGCTTCGGCACCCTCTTCATGATGACGGACGGGGGCGGGCCGGCACTGGCAAACTGGAACAGCGTGCTCAAGGTCGAAGACGGCGTACAGAAAATCCATGTCGACAAGTGCTGGATCATGGGGGCTAACAAGCCTGGCTTCGGTATCGTCGCGGTGCGAGCCGAGGGTGCGATGTACCCGATCCCCTATCTGCTGTCTCCGCAACAATGCGGCCAGCTTGCCAAGTCTAGCAATGGCGCGCCCTTCCTGGGGGGGGTGGTCCATCTCGGGGCATTCAAGGGCACAGTGGAAGTCACCGACGCTGATCGATGCGGGCGCGGCGGATTCACGATGATCAACCAGCTCCTGACAACGGTTCGGCCATTTTTCGTGCGCGCCGTCCTGGCGCATGTGCGCTGGCTGCACGACAGGGGCGACCTGAACCTGACCACCCGGCAGCGCGATCTCGTAGCCGAACTCGAGCGGATCGGCCACAGCATCACGGATGCCAGGCTCTACAGCAACCTGCTGCTCCAGCAGGTTCTCGCGCTGAAACTCGCCTGTAACGAGCTCCTGATGGACATCATCGTCCGCGGCAATGTCCGATCGCCCGCCATCGCGCGGGATCTTCAGGGCTTCGGAAAAATGGAGGGCAGCTCCTATCGCTGCTTCCGCGAACTTTATGGTCGCGCGACTCCCCCGCGACAAACAACCCGGATTGCACTCTCACAGGAATGGAGGAACGCATGAACTGCACGTCAGCAATGCGCGTGAATGATATGGGCGGGTCCGTTACCGGGCTGGCAGTCAAGCGCTGGCGACATCTGGAGACCTCGCGGCGCGAGGTGACCCAGGAAACGGCCCGGCTCATCTCGGAGTGGCTCGAACCCAAAACGGTGCACCAGTGGCTGGATTTCGGCGGCGGCCGTCAGACCTACACGCCCCAGGGCATGCATATCGCTAGCAGGTCGCCCGCCAACATGATCCGGGTCGTCACCACCGAACCCGATGGACGCCCGATCGGCGTCGTGGCCCTGGCTCACATCAACACCGTCTTCGGTACCGCGATGATCTGGGGCCTTCGACCACGCCTTCGCCCTCCCGCACGCACCAACATGGCGCGGGAGATGCGCGCGCTGATGCGCGAAGCCTTCGAGACACTCGATCTGCGCTCAGTTCACGCCTTCGTCGCCGACGGCAACACGATTTCCTGTGCGGGCATGCTCGCTGCCGGGTTTGTCGACGTCGGGCGTCAGCGACAGTGCCACGTCATCGACGGTGAAGTATACGATCGCATCCTCTTTGACATCACCCGCGAGGAGTTTTTTGACCAGGAGCGCGAACTAGAGGCCGAGCAGGCGGAAGCCATGTTGCAGGAAATGGCACTATGAGCACCCCGGACATCATCGAGATGATCGCACCATCGTTTTCAATGCCCGCGCCGCCCGCGCCCCCAATCGTCAACCTGACCGACATCCGCAAGGTGCACCGGCTCGGCAATGTCACGGTCGAAGCACTAGCTGGCGTGACCCTAACAATTCGTGAAGATGCATTCCTCGCCGTTACCGGCCCCTCCGGGAGCGGCAAGTCGACGCTGCTGAACATCATCGGGTGCCTCGACGCACCAACGAGCGGCGTCGCGGAAATCTGCGGCGTCGTACCGGCCCTGATGAGCGACAACGCCCGAACCGATTTCCGGTCACGGGAGATCGGCTTCGTCTTCCAGAGCTACAGCCTCGTGCCCACCCTCTCTGCCGTTCAGAACGTCGAGATGGGCCTGCCGCGCGGCGAGCGGGACCGCCGGGAACGTGCCCTGACAGCTCTCGAAGAGGTGAGCTTGGCCGATCAGGCAAGGCGGCGACCCAGCGAAATGAGCGGGGGTCAGCAGCAGCGCGTGGCCATTGCCCGGGCGCTGGTCAAACGCCCGAGCCTTGTCCTGGCCGACGAGCCCACAGCCAATCTCGACAGCCACTCCGCCGAGCTGGTGCTCGACGTCATGATGGAGATGCGGAGCCGCTTCGGCACGAGCTTCGTTTTCAGCACACACGACCCGCGCCTGGTCGAGCGGATGGATCAGATCGTCAACCTCCGCGACGGCAAAATCATCAGCCAAGAAGGACATGTGTCGTGAACAGTATCTTTCTCGCCGTTCGCAATATCCGCCGGAACCAGCGACGCTCGCTCGTGACTGGAGCCGCCGTGGGCATCGGTGGCGCAGTGATGCTGCTCCTGAGCGGCTTCGTGGCCCAGCTCGTATTCAGCTATCAGACTGTCACGGTCCAGAGCCGTGGTCACCTCACCCTGTACCGTGAGGGGTTCTACGATTTCGGAGCAGGCGATCCCGCAGCTTACGGCATTGCCGACTATGCGAAGATCGTCGATCAGATCCGCGAGGATCCGGTGCTCGCCCCCCTCGTTGTGGTCGCAACACCCTCCCAGCAGGTTTTCGGCGTTGCCAGCTACGACCCCGCGGAGCGCAGCAAGGTATTTCTGGGCACGGGTCTCGTACCGTCTGACCAGGACCACATGCGGGCATGGGACGGATTTGGCCTCGGCATCGGGCGCGCGCCGGAAGCCGTCGACATGAGCGACGAAATTACCCAGAGAGGCTTCGTAGGACCCGGCCTCGCCCGCATCCTCGGGCTGTGCACCGCATTGGGGCTGGAGCAATGCCCCACGCTGCCGCCATCGACCGCCGCGGCAAAGCCGGGCGCCGGGACCGCGGCAGATGCCGATATGATCCGCTCGCTCGGGGCAGCCGAAACCCCCACAGTGCCATCGAACCTCAAGTCCATCAACCTGCTCGCCTCAACGGCCGGAGGCGCGCCCAACGTGGTGCTGATGGACGTCGTGGCAGCACAGTCGCAAGGCTTCAAAGGGCTCGACGACAGCGCTGTCATCATGACCCTCCCCCTCGCCCAGCAGCTCGTCTACGGCCGCGGAATCCACAAAGTGTCCGCGATCACGATCCAGCTCCGCCACACATCGGACATCCCCATCGCGCGGAAGCGTCTGATGAATATCCTGGCGGGCGAACATCTCGAGATTTATGACTTCAAGCAACTCGATCCGCTCTACGGGCAGATTGTGGGCCTTTACTCGGGCATCTTCATTTTCGTCATGCTGGCAATGGCAGCGGTGACGCTTTTCACCGTCGTCAACACCGTGTCGATGAATGTCATGGAGCGCATCGCCGAGATTGGCACCATGCGTGCCCTTGGCGTGCGCCGCAGCGCCATCCGCTCCCAGTACCTGGCCGAGGGCCTGATCCTGGGCTCGATCGGTGCGACTGGCGGGCTTATCGCAGGCGGCGCGATTGCCCTCCTGCTGAACGGATCCGGGGCCCACTGGACGCCGCCGGGAGCCAGCCATTCGGTTGCCTTCCATCTCGACCTGACCGCGACCCCGATCCAGCTTGCCGCACCCTGGATGATCCTCGTCGTGGTGGCCGGCATCGCCTCCGTCAGCCCCGCCAGCCGCGCCGCCCGCATGAACGTCGTTGCCGCCCTGCGGCACGTTTAAGGAGAATACTGATGAGTAAGAACTTCGCCACACTGCGCCCCCGCCCGCTTTCGCTGTCGCGACGCTCGATACTGGGAGCCTTTGGCCTCACCATGATACCGGCCTTGTCGCCCCGAACGGCCCTGGCAGACGTCGTTGCACCATCTGCCGAAGCGGAGGTCACCAAGGCAGACGCAATCCGCAACCCCGGCGTTCCGTTTCGGATGACGAACACGATCGTCGACTACCGGGCGGGGGTCACCCAGAGCCAGGTCGTTCTCGAGACGTTCGGCAAGGTGATGGCGTCGACGGGAGAGTTCGCGAGCATCGTACGCTACCTCGAGCCCGAGCAGGATACCGGAAAGCTGTTCCTGAAGAACGGGAACGACATGTGGTTCTACGACGAGAATTCGAAGTCCACAACCCGGATCGCGCCGCAGCAGAGGCTTGTCGGCCAGGCATCCATCGGTGACGTCATCTCCGTCAACTACGCGAGGGACTACCACGCCGCCTCGATCGGCGAGGACGCGATCCTCGACGCGGCACATGCGGAGCGTGACTGCTGGCGCCTCGAAATGGTCGCTGCGGCGCCGGATGCGACCTATGCCCGCGTCCTCTACTGGGTGGAGCGCGAGACGAGCCGTCCGGTCAAGGCGCGCTATTTCAGCGACAGCGGCCGCGAGTTGAAGGTCATCTTCTACAAGGACTATGCGCCGATGCTGGGCGCGACCCGCGCAGGTACGGCCATCATCATCGATGCAGTGGACACCCGCCTCGCAACAATCATGCGCTTCAGCGATGCGATTGCCCGTGACGTGCCCGACCAATGGTTTGAGCGCGACTTCCTGGCGCGCCTGGCCGACCAATAATAACGGGGCCTTCCGGGAAGTTGCCATGATAATCGGGACCCGCGTTATTTTCGTCGCCCTGCCGACCGCCCTGCTGCCGATTACGGCATCTGCCGCTACCATTGGCAAGGGAAAGACCGTGCCGGCCGCGCACCATGCCCGGGCGACGGGTAATGCTACCGCGGCGGGCAAGGCGCCGGGTCCCACCAGAGGTCTGGCAGGCGCGGGCCCCGGCGCCGCATCCCGAGACGAGGCGAACCTCATCCCCGCCGTGGGCCTCTCCGTGCCAGGAGGTGCGATCCCAGAGGCCTCCGGTCCCGAGGCGCCTGTTCATCATGTTGTGGCGCACAGGTATGCCCGCCCCGAGGATCGCTGGGCTCTGACGGAGGAGACGATCGTCAACACGCCCCGCGGGGGAACGCCCGTTCCCGTAGCGCGGGGCATACCGTGGCTTAATTGGGTCAATCTCGATATCCGGCAAAACGTGCGTCTGGCGAAAAGCATAACCCTTCACGGAGGCTTTGGCTTCAACCTGTTTTCCGACCAGGCGCCGTCCATGACTCCCTATCGAGATTTTAGGTTCGACACCCGGGAGGCTTATGTCACCGTTGGAGCGGGAGATCATTTTTTTGTCGACATCGGTCGCTTCAACCTGAAAGCCGGTGTTGCCTCCGGATTTAACCCGACGGACTTTTTCCGCACCGCCACGGTGCTGAACGTCGATACGAACGACGTCACTGCCCTGCGGGAGCGACGCCTGGGTACCTTTATGGCCCATGCGGAGCTTTTCACGCCGACCATCGACGTGGCCGCTGCGATCGCTCCCAGGCTGACGCGGTCGCATGACGAACACTATCTTGCTGTTGACGAAAACTTCGACCTGGGCCTGGAGCGCACAAATCCCGACTGGCGGGAAGAGCTGCGCCTGACATTTCCAGGCGTTACCCGCTTTGCCCCGGCCGCCTACGTCTATCATGACAGGCACGCAGTCAAGTTCGGGGCATCCAGTGCCGTCTTGCTGAGCTCAAAGGCTACCGGTTACGCCGAATGGGCGGGCTGGAACCGCGGCACGATTGTGAGCGACGCCCTGACAAATGCTCTTGCGGCGGGACTGTTGCCCTCGTTTACCCCCGACCCCGACATCGGAGGAGGCGGCGAGCGCTTCCGCCAGCAACTTGCGATCGGCATAACATACGCACTGCTCCCCAAGGTGTCGCTGTCGCTCGAATACGACTACAGCGAGGCGGGGCTGACAAAAGGCAAGATGCAGCTTCTGACGAGCGCGGGCCAAGCGGGCGGGCTGGGTGCCGCGACATACTGGGTCGTGCGGCAATATGGGGTGGACCAACAAGATCCCCTGGGGCGACATACCGGTTTTGTCAGGTTCGCCTGGAGCGATGCGTTCGTACGCAACCTGTCTCTCTCCGCTATCGCCCAGATAAACCTCGGCGATGGCAGCGGCGCCTACCAGGCGTCCGTAACCTACAGTTTCCACGGCGGCTGGGCAGTTAACCTGCAAGGGAACCTGACAGCCGGAAGCACCCGTGGGGAATACGGCAGCGTGCCGCAAAGCGGCGCTGTCCTGACTCGTATCGTCAAATACTTCTGAAGGAAATTCGAAGCCATGGACACCACATTTGTGCAGGATCTCGGGGAGCGACCCTCCCGGGTTCCATGGAGACGCCGGTCGTTTCCACGAAGCGCCGCAAGAAAGGTCATCCTGCCCCCGGCGGAAACTCACCGCACGGTGCACAATGACACGGCTATCGACATTAAGACGATGTCGCTAAAGCGTGCGACCTTTAAAATGTCGGTCAATGAAGTGAAGGTCGGGAGCGGCCGCTGTCTCGCAATTGTCGGCCCGAACGGTTCCGGCAAGACCAGCCTCATGGAAAGCCTCCTCGGGCTCACCGAAGCGTCTGCCACCCTGTCCATCATGGGCCAGCCTGTTACTCTGGCCGCACGAAGCACATCTGCACGACGCGATATCGGAGTGCAGCTGCTCTCCGCCGGCTACCCGTGCATGCTTCGGGTCCGCGACCTGGTGGCAACCCACGCCCTGCTCTACGGCAAGGCAGCCCCCCAGGTGCACGAGTTGCTCGATATCGGGGCGCTGGCCGACAAGACATTTGGCGTCCTGTCCCAGGGTGAGCGTCAACGCTTCAAGCTCTACATGGCCTGGGCACATCGCCCCCGCCTCGTGTTCATGGACGAGCCTTTTACCGGGCTCGATCAAATGTTCGCGAGCGCCGTCGAACGACTGATCTCCGAGCGCGGTAGCACCACGGTCATGATGATCTGCCATTCCAGCGGAGAACTCGCACTGGCGGACGAGATGATCTGGATGACAGACGGGATCGTCCGGGATCATGGCCCGGTCACCGATATGAAGGACCGCCTCCTCGGCTCGCACAGGATCAGCATCCGGTGCGTCGACAAAGCAATGGTGGATTTTGTAACCGCATCCCTCAACGCGAGCGGCGAATTGCGCCATATAACGGCTCCGGACGGCCCCGGCCTAGTGGTCGCCTATGGCGGGGAGCAACTGGTCGCCTTGATGACGGCGGTGATGCGGGACCACGAAATAACGGAAGTGGCCATTGCTCAGCTGGGGCTGGGCAATCTTCTGACGTTCTGCGCAGCGGGAGGCGAGTATGTCTGACCTATTCCTGCGCCTCCTCCGCAACGAACTCACGATCATGCTTTCCAACCGCGCGGTGATCTTCTGGAGCCTGGTGTTCCCCGTCTTCCTTCTGACCGTAATGCTGTTCGCGTTCGGCTCGAAAGGCGGGCTTGGCAACGTCCCCATCGAGATTGTGGATCATGATCACAGCCCGGCATCGGCCAGATATATCGACACCGTGCCCTTGGTTTTTTCCTCCGGCGACGTGACAATCACCGAGCGCCGCCTGAGCGACGATCAGGCAAAAGCGCCGACTGCCGCCAGCAACGTTCGCGTAGAAGTGCCGAAGGGCTTCGGCCAGGCGGCGCCAGATCAGCCGGCACGTGTCGTCGTGTCCTACAGCTTCGGTGCTCCGATCGCGGTGAGAACAGTCGCCCATGCAATCGGCAATTTCAGCATGGTCTTCGACACGACGAGAACCCGCCCCAACCGGGTCGTCGACGTCGCCTACACCAACGCAGGAGGAAAAAATGTCGAGATCTCGTATGCCCAGTATATCCTGACCGGCGTCCTCGTCATGGTCATGATGTCGACCGGGATCATGACGACGTCGGTCGCCCTCGCAGCCTTGCGGGAAACCCAGACGATCAAGGTCTATGCCTGCATGCCGCTTCCGAGAACGGTATTCCTGGCCTCATTCCTGGCGGCACGCGCGATCATCGCCATCGCATCGGCGGTCGCACTCCTTCTCGCCGGACATTTTCTCTACGGCGTGCCGTTTAAGGCGACGCCGGCAGGCATCAGCGAGGCGGCCCTGCTTATCGTCCTCGGCACGACCATGTTTCTGGCACTTGGCCTGGCGCTGGGCGCTCGGACATCGAGCATCGGCGGCGCAACGATGATCGGCAACCTCGTCTACTTCCCGCTGATGTTCTTGGGTGACCTGACCATCCCGTTAAAAGATTTTCCGACCTTGGCGGGTAAAGCGCTCTCGATCCTTCCGGTGCATGGCGTTGTCTCCGCGCTCCGGGAGTGCCTTTTCACCGGCAGCCCGCCCGAAGCAGACCTGATGAAAATCATCGTAATCTTCGGATGGACCGCACTCTTTTTCGCAGTGTCGATCAGACTGTTCCGCTGGTCACAGCCCGCTTCCTGACAGCAGGGTCGCACGACCGCAAGACGAACCATTATATTCTTGGGAGACAACTCATGAGCAACAGAACGTCCCGCCGGGGTTTTCTGTCGGAAACACCGTTTGCGCCCGGTATCTCGTGCGGCCGCCTCGGCGAGGGCATGCCATTGCTGGTAACGCCATTTCCCGGATCCGCCTTGGCAACGGCCCCGGAAGCATGGCGGACGTGGCTTCGTGACAACAATGGCGCCGTCATGGCGGCGCTGAACGAAGCAGGCGCCATGCTGTTTCGTGGCTTCGCCCCGACGACGACCAGACAATTCGGCACCCTCTTTGATCATCTGATGCCTTTCTCCGAGGGCTGTCGCGGAATTGCCAACCCCCGCGCTACGAAGGATGGACGGGTGCTGACGTCAACGAGCGCGCCGCCCGGTTTCCGCCTGCATCTGCATCAGGAAATCTGCTATGCCCCCAGCTTCCCCGACCTTCTGGTCTTTCATTGTGTAAAGCCGTCACCGACGGGCGGGGAGACCACGCTGGGCGACATGCGCCGGATGCGGCAGATGCTTCCGGCGACCTTCAATGACAAACTCGATCGCCTTGGAATCATCTACCGTCGGCACTTCGTCCACCCTGATATGCCGCCCCACCCCTTCGCGCCGGCGATCCGGAATTTTCACCGGAGCTGGGACATGGCGTTCGGTACGAAGGATCGTAAGGAAGTCGAAGCCATCTGCTCCGATCTCGGATCGTTCGAATGGGGCGATGATGGAAGCCTCGAGATAACGTACGCAAGTCCGGGCACGATCGAACATCCCTTTTCGAGCGAGACCATATGGTTCAACCAGATCGCAACGCTCCATGCCAACCCCCGATCCCTGGGGCACTTCAGCAGTTCGATAAGGCGGCTCTACCCCCCAGGAGCGAAACTCCCAACCACTGTGACGTGGGGCGACGGCAGCGTCATCATCGACGCTGAACTCCAGCCCGTCTACGCGGCACTCGACACACTCACCGTGGCGACCCCCTGGGAGAGAGACGACGTGATGCTCGTCGACAACATCTCCACCGCCCATGGCCGCAATATCTTCAGCGGCGAGCGCGAAATCGAGGTGGCCATGTTTGACAACCTCCCGAATGAGGAATTCTGACCATGACAAAAAACGCATACCGGCACGACCGCCGCGAGATGTCCTTCTACCTAAATGAAATCGCCAAGCTCGACTCAGTTCTCGCCAACGCTCCCTACGACGGTCTGACTAGCGTCGACATCGAAATGCTGGTCGATCGTGCCGAGGAATTCTCGCGTCACCTCGGTGCCGCGTATATGCAAGCGGATCGGGAGGAGGCACGCCTCGAAGACGGTGGAAAAGTGCGGCTGCCCACCGTGTTTACCGATCTGTGGCGCCGTTACGTGACCTACTGGCGGGAAACGCACGGCACGGTAATCCCGTATGAGGCCCAGCAGGTTAACATGGAGATACTGTCGGGCGCCAATCCGGCATTCATCACCTACGGCGGCTTCAACATTCCTGCGATCCGTCTGATCAGCGAGCACGGCACGCCCCGTCAGAAAGAGGCTCTTCTGCCCAAGCTAAAAACCCTCGACTGGGACGCCTGCTTCTGCGTCACGGAACCCAAGGCGGGCAGTGACGTGTCGATGGTGACATCTTGCGCGACACCGGACGGTTCGGGTCTGCACTTGGTGACGGGTGAGAAAATCTTCATCTCGGCAGGCATGCACGAGATGACGGATAACACTGTCTACATCGTCCTCGCCCGCAGCAATGCGCGCAGCGCCGGCACTTACCAGATGACGTGTCTGCTCGTTCCAAAATATTGGCCGGAAGAGGATGGTACCTTCACGCCGAATAACGTGACCTGTGCCAAGATCGAGAAGAAGATGGGCTTGAAGGCATGTGCCAACGCCCATCTCCTGTTCGGCGCCGAGGGGCCCACGCGGGCCTTCGCCCTTGGCGATCGCGTAAATATCGGGCTCCTACAGCTGCAATCGGTCATGCAGGAAGCCCGCATGGGCACAGGCCTGTTTGCTCTGGGCATGGCATCGAGCGCCTATCTCCACGCGCTGGATTTCGCCCGCAAGCGGGTCCAGGGCCGCTCTTTCATGCGAAGCTTCGACATGAAGGCGCCTCACTGCCACATCATCGAGCACCCCGACGTCCAGCGCATGCTGCTCGAAATGCAGGGGCTGGTCGAGGGCTCCCGCGGCCTGATCGGCAAGCTGACCGGCAATCTGAGTGCGGCCGCCTCGGCCCGCGCTGCAGGCGACACCGAGCTCGCAGCCCGACACGCACAAATGGCGCAGCTCTACACCCCGATCGTCAAGGCATACGTCTCCGATCAGGCCTGGCGCGTCGCCGAATTGTCGATGCAGGTGCATGGCGGCGTTGGCTATTGTGCTGATCTCCCGATCGAACAATACGCCCGCGATATTCGAATCCTGTCGATCTGGGAGGGCACAAATTACATCCAGGCGCAGGACCTAGTGCGTGACAAGCTCGGCTTTGGGCGGAAATCACGCAACCTCGCGTATTTCGTCGAGGACTATAATGCGTTTCTCCTCGAGGGGGACGACGAGCCGTCCCTTGCGCGCGAATTTGCCGCTTGCGCCACGGCGCTCGAGGCCATCGTTCGCACGATGGAGTATATTGCCAGCGTGTCGGCCGGCGACACTCCGGAAGCCATCGGCCAGTACTGCACCCGGATCCTGCACATGTTCGGCACGAGCGTGGTTGCGCAGGTACTGCTCCGCGCTGCCGTCATCGCAGGAAAGCGCCTGAAGGAGCCAGACCTCTCGAGCGGGGACGTCACGTTCTACGAGGGCAAGATCGCCTCTGCCCGCTTCTTCGTGCACAACCTGCTGCCTGCGGTCGTCCGCGACAGCTCCGTCATTCTCGACAATTCGAGCTTCATCACCATGCACCACGGCATCGTTGCGCCGACCCACGCGGCTGACGAAGCAGGAGTATATGCGCTGTGACCATCGCCTCACCTTCCTACCATCGGCGCTCGATCCAGAGCGTCTCCGATATGCTTCGCAAGGCCGCTTGGGAGCGACCTGACAAGATCGCCCTCACTTACCGGAAGGATGCACTTGCGTTCGGTGCCTTCGATGATCGCGTCGACGCGATTGCCGCTGGGATGGTCGAGGCCGGGATCCGCTCGGGCGACCGTGTGGCGATCTACCTCGACAAGAATTTCGAATTCGCGATCGCGCTGGTCGCCTGCATGCGTATCGGCGCTATGGCCGTGCCGATCAACCCGCTGCTGAAAAACCAGCAGGCCGGACATATTCTGGCCAATTCCCAGGCGCGAGCCATCATTACCACCGGCCGGCGGTCGTCATGCATGGAGGCCGCATCCTTCGAGGGTATGCTGATCCGCACCGACACCAGCACCACCAACGCGCAAAACCTTGTCGAATGGAGCGACCTCGAGGCGTGTGGCGCGTCTCTGCCCGCACTCAACGGGTCCGAACTCGATCCCGCCGCCATTCTCTACACCTCGGGGTCGACCGGTGCTCCCAAAGGCGTTGTCCTTTCGCACCGCAACCTCGTCGCGGGTGCCCAGTCAGTCAACGCCTATCTCGGCACCAGGTCGGACGACACAATTCTCAGCGTGTTGCCGATGAGCTTTGATGCCGGGCTGAGCCAACTGACGACCGCGATTGACGCACAGGCGAAGATTCACCTGCTTACTTTCCTTGTCGCGGACGAGGTCGTGGCTGCCTGTCGCGAGCACGCGGTGACCTCCATAACCGGGGTGCCGCCCCTGTGGCATCGCCTGACTGCTGCGGACTGGGATGCCAGCACCGCCGGCACGATCCGGACGATCGCCAATACTGGCGGCCATATGCCTGCCCCACTTCTCGGCACGTTGCGCCGCACCTTCCCCAAAGCATCACCCTATCTAATGTACGGCCTGACCGAAGCCTTCAGATCGACCTACCTGGATCCGATGGAAGTCGAACGGCGCCCCAATTCGATCGGCAAGGCCGTCCCCAACGCGGATGTCCGCGTCCTCCGCGAGGACGGAACCGAGGCCGACAGCGGCGAGATCGGTGAGCTCGTTCATCGCGGCGCCTTTGTTACGCTCGGGTACTGGCGTGCGCCCGAAGCCACCGCCGCGCGATTTCGTCCCGTCCCCGACCCGTTTGGCGCCAGTCTGCGACAGGATATCGCCGTATGGTCCGGAGACCTCGTGCGCCGTGATGACGATGGTTTCCTGTATTTCATCGGCCGCCGCGACGGTCTGATCAAGACATCGGGCTACCGGGTGAGCGCAACCGACATCGAAGAGGCTCTTCTCGCTGCCCCTGGCGTCAGCGAGGCAGTGGCATTCGGCGTGCCGCACCCGACGCTTGGTCAGGCGATCGTGGCGCTCTACGTCGCCTCGGACAGCCATCCGGACAATGCGCGGGAAGGGCTGGATGCGATAGGACGCACCTGTGCACGATCCTTGCCGAACTATGCGGTTCCGCATGAGATCGTCATGCGGGCGGACCTCCCGCGCAACCCGAACGGCAAGATCGACCGGCCATTGCTGGAGGCCGAATACCGGCAGGTGTTCGCAACCCAATCCACGCTGGAGCCTGTCCGATGACCGGCCTTGTGCTTCGGGCGGCTACCTACCGCCGCTCGGGCTACCCGTTCGGTGGCGTGTCGGCATCTCCCCTGGCAGGCGCTGTCAGCGACCTTGCGCGATTGCTCGCTCAGGACGCACGTGAAGCCATGACCGCAACCGGCGTTGCGCCGGACCATGTGTTCGTCACATCGACAATCATGTCGCCGCGGGTGACCGAGCCCGGGCCAGAACAGCATGCCGTCACCAGGGCCCTAGCCGAGGCAACCGGTTGCACGCCCCTTTTGATCAACGCCTACGAATGCACCGGCTGGGGCTACATCCTACGCCACGTGACCCATCTCGGGATCACGGGGCCCATCATGATCCTCATTCAGGATTGTGATGTTCACAACTTCACTTTCTGGCGCAGGAACGATGCCTGGGGCAACTCAGGCTTCGGCATAACGACGCTCATCATCGACGTCGGCGCCGGGGCGGCGGCAGACGTATCTGTCGACGCCGTGCCGAAAGCCGGCGCGCTACGTAATTTTCGCAAGGCACTTGGCGTTTTCACCGCCGCCAAGCCAGCGCAGGTTGTCAGCACGCCGTTTTTCCCTGAGGCAACCCGCAAAGGGTTCCGCGCCACGTCACATCTACCAAACGAGTGCGCTGACCGTCACGGCGAATACGGCCACAGCTTCGGCTCTGATCCTTGGATCGGCTTGATCGAGGCATGCGCCGGCGCTAGGCCGGCAACCGCAATCGTCGGCTCTCTCGCCCTCAATGGCTACCACGCCATCGCCCATATTACCTTGTCGCCCAATGCGGTGATCGAACTCCACAATTCTGCGGCGGCAGACAAGACCTCGCCCCAGACCGCCATCTGATCCGAAGGAAGCAAGAAAATGAATATTGAACATGGTATTCCGAGCGCCATCGAAGCTGTCGCCAAGTTCCAGTTCGCCGACTATGTCGAGGACAACCCCACACTGTTGTCGCTCTACCACAAGGCGAAACGTAACCAGTGGGATGCGCACATGGACATCGACTGGACGTACGAGCTGAACGAGGACAATCCGCTCGCCATGCCGGACGGTACGATCGCGATCTACGGCTCGTCGACCTGGGACAAGATGTCGGAGAAAAATAGGGCCGACCTGCGCAATCATGTCCAAGGATGGAACATATCGCAGATCTTGCACGGTGAGCAGGGTGCCCTGTTCTGTGCCTCGCGGATTGCCCAGTCCGAACCGGACATGGTGATCAAATATTGCAACGCGGTTCAGGTTATGGACGAGGCGCGGCATATCGAAGTCTACAGCCGCCTGATGTCCAAGATGAAGAACAGCTATCCAATATCGGGGGCTCTGTATAAATTGCTCGAGCAGATCATGGGGGAGTCCCGCCATGATTTCGCATCCCTAGGAATGCAGATCCTAATCGAAGGCCTGGCACTGACTTTCTTCAAGAACGTGCAGGCATATTCCAACGATCCCTTCGTGAAAAACATGCAGGCGCTGGTGTTGCGCGACGAGGCGCGTCACTTCGCGACCGGACAGGTTGCCTTGAGCGGTTTCTATCCGCAGCTGATGGAGCATGAACGTCGAGAGCGCGAGGAATTCGTCGTGGAGGCCTGCCACACACTGCGCGAGCATCTGTTCGGAGAGGACATCTGGACCCCGATGGGCATCCCCCGCAGCGAATGTCGCGAGCTGATCCGCGCGTCCCAGATAAATCAGAGCATGCAGCGCTCCGTATTTCGGCACCTGGTGCCGGCCGTCAGCGGAATCGGCTTGATGGGTCGCGAGGCCACCCGGTTCTTCGACAATATCGGTGTGTTGTCCTACGCCGCGGCATAAGCACCATCTGACCGGAAGGCGACGAAGCAAAGTGCTGCGCGACAATCAGGGTGAGAACCCGTATTGCCTCATTGAAAAATGTTCCCGAGCGTCTGATTGTCGCCTCACCCTGTTGAACTCGTTGCCTCACGTATCGATCCCCGTTGCCGCCCGATCGGGCGGCAACGGGGATTCGGCCATACCGACCGCATAGAGCGCCTCCGCTGCCGCCCGTCGCCAGTCTTTGATCCGGCGCTGTACTGTTCGCAGCAGACCATTCGGATAGCAGCCCGGATAGGCGGTCTGGAGGCGTTCAAGCAAGTGCCGCCCTGTCCGCCAGGGCTCTTCGGTAAACCAAGCTTGTAATTCACCGACAACCTCGGCGAGCGGATCGGGTCGGCGCCGCTCCCGCGGTCCAGTCGTCTTGCGACGGTGGGTGGGCCGGATGATCGGGCCGTTTTCCCACGCCGTTTTCAAGCCGGCGAGGAATGCGTCCAGCGTCACCGCGTCCGGCGCGCCGTGGCTGCCGGGAACCGTTCCGTCCGACAGGCTGACCAGTTCCTCCTGTAACTGACGGATGGTCTGGAGCAATGCAATCGGATCCAGCGTCGCTGTCTCCACCGACAAGGCCGCCTTGACGCCATTGGCGATCCGATGATCGTCTTCAGCCCGTTGGCGCGGCGTCGCAGGCGCATGATACCGCTTCACGATGCGCGCGCCGTTCCGCTCCTTGCTCCGCAGCTTGAACGATGGCTGAAAAAAATTCACGTAAAGCCGAAGATGACCGTAAAAATGCGCCAGCAGGCGGGCCGCTTCCAGACCCTCATAGCGTCGGTAACCAATGGCGCGCCGCACGATCGATCCGTTCTTCTGCTCGACCCAGGCCTGATCGTTCTTCCTATAAGGACGGCAACGCGTCAACTCGATGCCGTGTTCAGCGCAATAGGTCTTGACCGTCTCGTTCATGAACACGCTGTCGTTGTCCGCGTCGATCCCCAACAGCGGAAACGGCAGGCGCGTGCGCACTTCGTCGAGAACTTTCGTCAGCAGATGCTGCTCGCGCACCAGCAGCGGCGCGCATTCCGTCCAGCCGGTCGCGATGTCCGTCAGCACCAGCGTCTGCACATAACTGCCCTTTTGTGTGCCGCCGCTATGTGCGACCAGGTCCATCTCCATATAGCCGGGCGCCGGGTCGTCCCAATCACGAACGTCCGGATCGGAATACTCCGGCGCACCGAAGGTACACTCGTCTTACGCCGCGTTGGCGGCCGGACGTTCTTGCGGTCCAGCGCCCGGTCTATCGTCGCCGCGCTCATCGCGATCAGCTTCGTTCGGATGTCCGGCGACGGCAATGCATGACCATGGCGTTCCATGGCATCGAGCAGAAGCGGAATCAGCACCTTCAGGCGGCGGCTGCAGATCCGGTCCGATGCCTCCCACAGCAGCACCAGCGCCTCGCGCGTGGCGTCGTTATACAGCCGCCGATCAAGGCGCTCTCTTTTCGGTGTCGGGCGCTCCGGGCGCAAAAGGCGCATCGCGTGCTTGCGATGAAACCCCGTCACGGCCGCGAACTCATCCAGAATTCGACCGCGTTCCTCCCGACCCGAACTCACGTAGCGCCGTTGCAGCGCCGCTACGATTTCATCACGTGTTGCCATGCTGACCCGCCTCATCCCCGTCTCCCCGAATATCATCCCAGGGAGCATTTCAGATGAGGCAACAACCGTCATTTCAGGAGCATTTTATACGAGGCAATGCGTCGCCAATGCCAGATGTCATGCCATGACCGGTCGCATAGTCGCGAAGCATTTCGCCGACGAACGCCCCCATTTGCGCGACCTTCCAGCGCATCCCTATGACGCCGTCCTGACGGTCGAACGCCGTGTCAGTCATGAAGGCATGGTCTCGGTCGGCGGCAATCTCTACAGCGTGCCGGACACCGCCCGACGACGCATTCTCGAGATCCAGAACCATCCGGCGGAAGTCCGGATTTTCGAGAACGGAATACTGGTCGCCCGGCACCCGGCGCTGGATGGGCGCAACCAGCGGCGTGTCGATCCCGCTCACCGTAAGACGGTGCCGGCAGCGCGACAGGTCAGGCCGCGGCCTGAGTGCGCTCATGTCGCACGCCGGTCGCTTGAATTCTATGAGGCCGTCGGCCGCAGGCTGGCCACCACAGGAGCGGGGGATCGGCCATGACACCGGTAACCGAACGCATCCGCCAGAGCCTAGCTAGTCCACCTGCATATGGCGCGGGCTCTGGAAACGCTCGACCAGACCCTCGGCCGTCTGGAGCGCGGCGACATCAGCGCGATCGAGGCGATCGACGAACTGCTGGCCGAGGAACTGAGCCTGCGGGAAGGACGTCGGATCGGCGTCGCCCTGCGGACCGCGCGTCTCTTGCCGATCAAGACGCTCGAAAGCTTCGATTTTTCCTTTCAGCCCTCTCTCGAGCGAAACCGGATCATGGCGATCGCCCAGCTCCAATTCATCGGCCGCGCGGAAGTCGTCCATTTCCTTGGGCCGCCCGGGACAGGCAAGAGCCACCTCGCCACAGCCATCGGTGTCGCGGCGGTCAAGGCGGGACGCAGCGTCTATCGCTGCACCCTCGCCGAACTGATCGAGGCGCTTGCTCGCGCCGAGCGCGAAGGCCGCCTCGCGGAAAAGATCCGTTTCTAGGCCCGTGCCGCGCTGCTGATCGTGGATGAAATCGGATACCTGCCGATCACCAGCGGTGGGTGCCAATCTGTTTTTCCAGCTGGTCAATGCCCGATACGAGAAGGGATCGATGATCCTGACCTCCAATCGCGGATTTTCCGAATGGGGCGACGTATTCGGGGATCCGGTGGTGGCAACCGCGCTCCTCGAACGCCTCCTGCACCACGCCATCGTCGTGCAGATCGGAGGGGGCCAGTTATCGGTTGCGTCAACGCGCGGACCTGGTGCCGGAACACACGCGCGCTCATGCCAGTCTCACCCCGCCTCCGCTACCAAAACGCCGTGGACGGCCACCCAGGAGAGAAACCGACGATCGAGGCTCTGGCTGATCCCCAAAAACCAGAAACTGGGGATTTTTCATCCAGCACTTCTGCGGACTTTTCATCCAGCATTTACAGAGCGCCGGAATACCGGGCCTGAGCAGCAGGAAGTGGGGAGGGGAGCAGGCCAAAGTCGGGATCACCTGCCCTGCCGGCCGGCTACACGTCTGGCCTGCTCCCATGACGTCGAACGCTCTGCGGGGAGTGCATTCATTGAAGCGACAAATGCGGGCCCGAGGCGCAGGTCGGATGCCAAGGCCGGGATCGATGGGGCTTTACCCGAAGGTAATGATACCCATAACAACGGCCTTCACCACGGCCTGCGTCCGGTTCGTCGCCTGGAGCTTCCGCTTCGTGGCATCGAGGTGGAAGTCGACCGCCTTCTCCGAGATGCCGAGAAGTCTCGAGACATCCCAGGTCGATTTGCCGCGGGCGACCCAGGTCAACACCTCATCCTCCCGTGGCGACAGGATCGATCGGCGGCGACGGGAATTCCGGGTCGCAGCCTCCTCGACGACGATCCGAGCCGCGCGGCTATGGAGGAATTCGCCCAGCAGGTGGACGTGATTATGGAGGCCCGGATCGTTCAGGGCCTCGGGGTCGAGCTTGTTCGGGACCAGACTGAGTGATGCAGTCTCCCCGCGGCGGGGCAGGAGGGGAATGGTCAGTCCATCCATGATCCCGATGCCCCTTGCGTCATCGAGCAGCCGCGACTGCTGGCGCGAGAGCGAGGCTGGATGGATGACACGGCTCCAGACGAACGGGGTCTTTTCCTCAAAAACCTTCTCAACTACCGGATCGTGGTTCACATATCCGTTCGAAACGTAATGCGCCTTCCAAGGCTCCGGATACGATGAGATGCCGGTGGCAGTGCGTGGCGCGACCTGGTCTATGTCCGGCGCCTGGATCAAATGGTAGGCAAAGCTGCCAAACCCCAGCGGCTCGATCACGCTCATCAGGTAATCACTGATCGCAGCACTGTCCGACAAGTCGGAAAGGCGCTCGGCGAAATCCCGGATGCTGGAACCCATGAACGCTGTCATATTTCTGCCTTCACGATCCGCCCCTGATCACGACAAACATTGGCCCTGGCGGGCAGCTGGCACGGTCGACTCTGCCATCTATTCCCCAGTTTCGCCCGTTTAAGGGCGCCCGCGCAAGCCCAACGGGCAATAGAGTCGCCAGAAAGCGGCTCATGCCAGAGAGACCCCGCCCGGTAGCTGAAGATGCCCCAATCACTGGGGAGGCCGAGGCTTGGTGCCACCATCTTGCTCGGCACCATAGGCGTCCAATATTTTGATCACCCGCTCAGTTCCATTGACGACAGGGCCAAGGTTGTACGCCGCAGCCTCATCGCGCAAATACCTGAACGCCATTCCAAGTCGCACAACCACTACCGATCGTGGCACATCCTCATCCGGTTGTGCCCGGATCAGGCCCGGGTACCTTTTCTTCCGCTGCTTGCTGCCTTTAGCCATTTTCTGCCACCTAGTTGAACGTTGCCCTATTCAACCGTCCTCCGCGGCCGCCGAACACCTGGCATTTCTCCCAGGCTTTGAACACGAGGGGCTTTGCGCCAGATGGTCGTTGCACTCAGGCTTTGAAATGGTCTCGCTGCAACACCATTGGAGCAACCGAAATGCTGAGGATCATCAATAGGCGCAACCTGGCTACAAACGCACACCGCGTCGCGGACTTTGCTGTACTGCGCCGCCGGGTATTTACCGACCGCCTTGGATGGCATGGTCCCGAGGCATCACGCGCAACGCCCCGGTCACCAGGACAGGAACAGGATGCCACACACGAGTACGATCGCTTCGATACGAGTGACACGATCTACATGCTGATGAGCAATACCTCCGATGAGGTGGTTGCAGGCCTAAGGCTGCTGCCGGCAAATGGGTCGTCGCTCATGGCCGAAATGTTTCCCGGACTCCCTGGTTGTGGAGCTGGCTGGCCGGACATGGTCTATGAGGTGTCCCGGTTCGTCGTTGACCCCTGTCGCATCCGGACAGCGGGGTGTGGCAATCTCGGCGCCCAGATGATCCAGGGTTTGCAGGATTACAGCATGCTCTGCGGTCTGAGCGAGTACATCTCCGTGTCCTTTAGTGGCATGGAGCAGCTTCTGCGGAATGTCGGCTGTCCGTCACGGCGCCTGGCGGCACCGATGATTATCGGCGGGAGGCGCTTCGTTCCCCTGGCGTTCGGCAAGGGGGCGCAGGCCGTTGCCAACACGGGCGAGGATTTCGACGTCCTGGAAAAGACCGGCGGCCCTCCTGCAATCGAAAATGCTGCCGCCGACACCACTGGAGCGGAGCCGCAAGAACTCACCTTGGCATAAGCGCGCCGCCGAAGGGACAGGTGCACGACTGATCGTGTTCCCCAGCCCTCGGGGGGCACGCTCGAAGCCGGAGCCTTGTCTTGGACATTTCATATGACGTTGAGAACTTTTCTCTATTCCATCCGTTGCGCGGGATTTTGGCCCGTGCTCTAATCGGTTCATTATTGTATCGATGGAGCTGGCCGTGAATACCACCGATGAACCATTCGACATCGACCGATTTGCCGACGATATTAACCGACTTAGCGACGGATCCAGCATTACTGACTGCGTCATGCAATATCTCGAACCCCTAGGGTATAGTAACTTCGCCTATCACATCGTGATGCGGGCCTCGGTCGAGGACGTGCGACCACGGGAGACCGTCGGCCTTACTTCATACCCGACAGAATGGGTAAAACATTACATAGCCAGCGGCTTCGTCAATGATGATCCGGTCGTCGCTCGGGTTCTGGCACAACGAAAAGGCTTCGTCTGGTCTGAAGGCGTCGACCCAGCGGATATCGGAGCCCGGCAGAAAGCGCTCCTGGAGGATGCGCGAGACGCGGGCATTTTCGACGGCGTCACCGTCCCCCTTCTCTCACGAGGCGGGGAAAAGGCGGCATTCAGCCTCCTCCTGACCAATCAGGCGGCATCATCGGCGACAAACCAGCAACGGTTCAATCTGCTTCGCCTGATCGGAGAACATTTGCATGCTCGTGCGGCACGCCTGGCCCAGGAGGAACACCTCATCAGCGGGTCCAGGCGGCGCAAATCGCTGCTAACGCCGCGCGAGACAGAAATGCTGACTTGGGTTGCCCGAGGAAAATCAACCTGGGACATCGCCCAGATCGTCGGTATCGGCGAGAAATCCGTCGAATTTCACCTCGACTCAGTTCGGCTGAAATTGCAGGCCTCAAACAGGACACAGGCCGTCGTCAAGGCTATCATGATCGGCCTCATCTCGCATGGGTGATATCCCGGTTACTATGCCGACGACCTGACACCAGAGAGAGGCAGCGTATGAACCGCATGCTTACCCCCGTTCAGCTTCGGGTTGTTAAGTATCGGAAGCGCCAATAGTTGCCCGCTCGACCAGAAGCAGCGACCGGGCATTTTCGAGAGTGGTCCTTTCCCTAACTACCTGACTGACGATGCGGAATGGAAGCTGATTGCGCCTTTGCTGCCGGAGCGCAAGCGTCTGGGAAGGCCCCGATGCCTTGACCTTCGTCGCATCGTGGAGGCGATCCTCTACATCGTCACGACCGGCTATCAGTGGCGGCAGTTGCCCGTCACTTCCCGCCCTTCACGACTGTGCAGAGCTATTTCTATCAGTGGATCCGCGAAAGGCGCTGTGAAGCGATCAACCATATCCTGGTCATCCTCTCGCGTGAGCAGGACGGACGCGAGGCGACGCCGAGCGCCGGGATCATCAACAGCCAGTCGGTCAAAACCGCAGAAAACGCTGGGCCGCGCGGCTATAACGCGGGCAAGAAGGTCAAGGGGCGCAAGCGGCATATCGCGACCGACACGCTGGGCCACATCGTGGCGGCCGTCGTGCATCCCGCCGATATCCAGGACCGCGAAGGCGCACCGCTGGTCGCCAGCCGGATCAGGTTCCTGGTCCCCTGGCTGCGCCACCTGATCGGTGACGGTGGTTATACGGGCGAGAAGCTTCGAAACGCCCTGGCCGAACTCGGCCAGTGGACCATCGAGACCGTCAAGCGCTCCGATCGCCCCAAAGGTTTTGTCATCCTGCTTAAGCGCTGGATCGTCGAGAGCAGCTTCGCATGGCTCGGACGGGGCCGACGTCTCACACGGGATGTCGAGGGAGCATTTCCTCATCCGAAGCGTGGCTCATGATCGCTCATATCCGCAGGGTTCCGCGGAAAATCAATCAGGTCGTTTTTTGAGCCAGGTAGTAGGACAGTTTGCGCTATTTTTGAGTTTATTCGGAGTAGGCTCGTAGCCAGCGAGCCGAATCGCACCGAGATTGGAGGCGACCCATCCTCGCATGCCACGAGCCACGTCCGCTTCGAGGAAACGTAGGGCTGTATTCCGGCATCCGGGATGGCGGCGGAAGCCGCCGCGGCAATCACGTCACCCGATCGGCTCGCGGCTTGCAACATCATTTCAGTGTAGCACCCGGCTGAAGAACCTTACCACATCCTTATCGAACACTTGGTGAAACGCCGCCCGATCAAAGCCCGCGGCGCTTTGGCAGATCGGCAGGGGCGCCGCACAGGGGGCCAGGAAATCGAAATGGCCGGCCTCTGGCACGTCATGGAATTCCGGCAGCCGGGTCAGGTCGGCACGCACTTCATCGGCGTAGAGCGGTGCCGGCAGAACATGGTCGTCATCGGCCCGCCAGAGCTGCACCGGGATCGTGACACTCGACAAGCCCTCGCGCCCGAACGTGTAGCCCAGCGCGGGCGCCGCGACCACGATCGCCTTGATCCTGCCATCACGGTGGCCGGTCCAGATGGGCAGCGGGCCGGGATGCTGCCTGACGAGCTGGCAGTCGTAATATTCGGGATGTGCGGAGCAATGCGCGGCCACACGGGAGAAGTCCGGTTTGCCACCCGCCGCCGCGAGCACGGTAAAGCCGCCCGAGGAAAACCCGAACGCGCCGATCCGGGCTGGGTCGATGATGGTGTGCGAGGACCACGTCGACAGCATGTAGGTGATCAACCTACTCAGCGCCTTCGGGCGATCCTCGACATGGGTGGCACGGCTTTCGTCGCGCCAATTGTCACCCGGATGGGTTAGGCTGGCCACAACGAAACCGGCATTGGCCAGAGCGACTGCGGTATCAAGATGGCCGGAGAACGCGCCACCATGACCATGGGAGATCACGACCAGTGGGAGGTCATGTCCGACGGGCAGCGCGTCCGTCACCACGTCCTGTTCGTAGATGCCGAGATGCTGGTGCGTGGGATGCCCTGTCGCCGGATACCAGATGCCGACTTCCGTGCCGTCCGGCATGTGCCGGTATTGGAAGCCGACCTGCGGGGCGGGAGCGGCCAAGGCATGAACGGAATGCAGGAGAAGGAGCAGTAGGGCAAGCGATCGGGCGGGCATGACGGACCTCAGCGACGGGGAAGAACGTTCCGGGCTGTACCAGCATCTGAAGGCCCGGGAAACCGGGGATTCACTAATGGGCGAACGGGCACGCGGCTGGGCGAGCAGGTCGTATCGCGCTGGGATACCGTCTAGCCGTCAGGTTTCGAGACGTCATTGTCATATATCATAATACGATCGACATCGTCCATGATGACTGCCTCGTTTGTGGCCTTGTAGCTGCGATTACGAAGGCGCGGTGTTTTCTGGATACGTTCGGCGACTTTGGCAGCGGGCGAAAGGCCGCCCAGAACCCTCTGTCGGCGTTGGTTGTAGGCGTGGTTGAACCCACGCAGCAGGGCTTCAAGATCCGCGTGGTGCGCGACGTTGATCGGCAGGACTTCGGTCGCGACACGGCCGTTAAACCGCTCGACCATGCCATTCGTCTGGGGCGAGTAGGCCCGGGTTCGCCGCCGATCCACACCCTGATCCTGGCATGCTTTCTCAAACGCGTCCGCAGTGAAGCAAGAGCCGCGATCGGTCAGGATATGAGTTATCTTGAATGGGAAGGCGGCTTTGGCGGCCTTGAGAAAATCGACGGCATTGGCTGCATTCTCGGCATCGTAGACGGCCAGATGCACGAAGCGCGAGCAGCGATCGATCGCGACGTAGAGGAACCGTTTGCGGGCCTCTCCGTCTGCGGTCTGCAGCTTCGGCAGATGCTTCACGTCGATATGGACATAGCCCAGGTCGTAATCCCGGAAGGTGCCTTCTCCCCGCGCCGGGCGGATCTTCTCCTTCACCGGCCGACGATTGAGCCCTGCATCCTTGAGGATGCGCCAGACGCTGTCGCGGTTGAGGTGGGGCAGGAAGTGCCGCAGCACGAAGGTCAGGTCATCGAGTCCGAACTCGGTGGTACGACGCAGATGGCAAACGATCGCGCGCTCTTCCTCGGTCGCTTTCCAGGCCAGAACACGGGGCTTGCTGCTACGATCCGTGCATCCCTCCACTCCGCGCTTGCGCCATTTGCGCACCGTCTCGTCGCTGATGCCGAAGCGTCGGGCTAACACGCCGGTCGCTTCCATCGACTGCGCGATTTCTGCCCGGACGGCTGGCGTAGTGCGGGCTTGCGGGTGGATCTGGTGCATCAGCGATCACTCCAGGATTCAACGTCAAACCAGGGGGGGGTAGGCGGCAATAGCCCACGATACCTCATCCCAATGACGTCTCACAACCTGACAGCTAGTCACGGATGATCTGCCGGTCCGTGCCCGCCAGACGTGCCGCACCGCCGCGCGAAGTCCCGTCATAGATCGCCGCCAGAGCCAGAAGACGGCGGGATCGGGCCCACATGTCCTGTCTTGCGCGCCAACCCGCGCAGAACCGCCGCATCGTAGTCACCCCGTAAAATCAACGCTCTGCTCATTCAGGATACCTTTCATTCAAGTTGGCATCCTATGAATCACGATTTCACGTTTCGCGGCACCCCAACGAGCCACAACATCAGCAGGTTGGAATTACTTCAAATTGATGGAAGTTTAGGGAGTTTTGGCAAAAATAATTACGAGAGCGAAAATAGACAATAATATGAACAACGTAATGCACAAATATTTTATCGTAAGATTCCTTTCTGCGAGAGATTTATTTAAACTCTCGATATGACGTTCCTGAGATTTCGACGTCTCATGCGCTCTGAAGTAGAGCCTGAAAATATCATCCAAGTGCATATCCGGTCCTTTAAGGGGTTTATCATCTAGAAGATCACCAGCTCGGTCCTTTTTGAATGATCCGCTCCTCATTTCTACATCGTTGTAAGTCATATCAAAGCCATGCGACTGATAAAATTCATTACGCCGTTGCTTGTTGTCCGGCGTTGCTTGGGCAGATGATAGACTTCCTGGTAGCACTTTTGCTTCAGGGAATTTTGTCTTCAACCAGCGAATAACCGTGGTCATGAGCGCAGATCCGAGTCCTACGCCGGGATATTGCATACTAATTTGGCTCGTTGGTCCGAACCTGGCCGTGGAGTTTTCCACGTCTACGACTACTTGAATGGAGTTTTGAAACATTTGAAACTTATCAAGTTTCTCTGCCATCCAGTAAGAAGTTTCGGTCCAGATCAATCTTGCTTCCGCTCGGTAAAATCGAAACTGACCCAGTTGATTTTCTCGTTCTCGTATTTCGAATACGCCCTGCTGCCCGAAGGAGTCTATCTGCAAGCGTAGGAACCAGACAGGCGGATACGGTAACTTCTCAAAAATTTTCTCCGCATCTTTGCATCTCATTGAAAGTCGTTCCACTATGTTTGACCTTTATACGAATTCCACTTTGTGCGAACCCATAGGTAAGATGGGCCCGCTTCAGCATCATGCCCGGATATCCGTGTTTCGAGTGAAAACCGATATGGGTTCGAACGAAGAGAGCTTAGTATTAATATATCAATATGAATCCAGTAATTAACAATTTCATCAAAAAGCATAGCCCCAGCGTCTCATGTGAAATGTAAGAAATTGCCCGCTCAAGCACCCGCCCGAACGCTGAACCACCAGAATCAGAAACAGCCGTCTCCGTCCTGACGGACAGAAAAGTTCAGAGAGCGGAGGGAATCCGCTACCATTTTCTCTAGTTTACGGGACGCATGGGCCAATTATTCGGGACTAGACCTCGACCGGACGCATGTGTCCACCGCTCCCGTGTTGCTGCCACGTAACGTGAATCGTCCGCGAAATAGGCGTGCTCGATGAGAATAACTTGAAGGTCGGGACGGCGGGCAGCTTCGGCGAACAGGAAGTCAACGTGGCGCCGCATGGCTGTGATATCCTCATCTTCTTCTTCGTCCTCCGACGATTCGATTGTCCTTTCGTCATGTTGCTCTTCTCCTTTTGCAGGAAAATAAGGCCGGCTAATCTGATCGAACACCAGCACGCCTGGGACTGGTGAGCCGACTTCACCTAGGAAATGCTGGAGGGCGAAAGAAAGTGCAATGTGGATGGCGAGATAATTCTGGTCCGAGCCGACATCGGTCATCTGTAGCACAACGCTGCTGTCTGCCTCGACCACTGCGATCTCTGGTTCGGATGATGAGAAGTCAAGCTCGGAGCCCACACACGGTTCGATGGTTGGCAAGTTCGAGAAGGCTTCGGTGGCATATTGCGAGATTTTTCGCTCTGCGCGACGCAGCCTGACGATCCTAGCGTCGCGGTCAACCAAACCTTCAAGCTCACGAATTTGCGATTTCAGAATACTAAGGTCCCTCCCTCCGGGCCGACGTTCATCATTCATCGTTTCGATGAAAAATGACACTCGTCCCAAGAGGTGAGCGCGCAGATGAGCAAGACTAGCGAACGTTCTGGCATCTTCCGACTGGCGCAGCCATGTTCGGATATTATCGTCAACGCGCTTGATCTCGTCATTAATGGTGATGCGCTTGCTTTGAAGCGTTCCATCATAATCGATCAGCCGTGGCTTCACGCGCTCCACCGCCGCACTTTCGCCGCTCACTTTCGAGAGAGTCTCTCGCAGGGCCTCGACGGCACTAACGCCTGCCTCAGACGGTTGATCACAAACGGGGCAAATGTGGCCAACGGCGTCGAGCTTGAGATGGGAGACTAACATCAGTTTCTCACGCTGCTTGCGGACTGTACCCTCGAACCCAGAAACTTCCTCGATGACAGTTTGCGTAGCAGCAGCCTGGCGCCTGACCTCGCCAAGATCGACCAGCAAAGCCTTTCGCTGCCGGTGAAGCTCGGCGAGTTGGCCTTCACTGGGAACGACCTTCGCCTTGACCGGATCTTGGCCCAACGAATTCAGCCTATCCAGCAACACGGCATCGGACGTGCCTGCCGGAACAGAATCAGTCATCTCCAAGCGCTCGGCCTCAGCCAGCAGACTGAACGCGCGTTCACGAAACACACTGGCTGCCGTCGCACGTGTGCGTGCGCGACGCTCTTCGAGCTCCAGCATTCGTTGCAACTGCCGCAAGCGGCGCTCATTCAATGCACTCGCTTCGTCAGTGGCTCGAAGGAAATAAGGCATCGTTGCGATAATGTCGGGTGCTTCGTCGGCCTGCTCGAGACCGTGGAGCAGCACTTGCTCGCTATAAATCACTTCCTTGGTGACGAACATATAGGGGGTAACATGGCGAACGGTGGCGCGCCCACGGGTCTTACCCCAAGCATCGGCCTCGCCGGGTAGATCGCCGATACCGAAAGCACGCTCCAAGAACGCCTTAGCAGCGTTAAGAGTGGTTGGTCCCTCGAACTCCTCGATAGTGGTTGGCGACGGCAGATTGCGCCCCGAGCTGGCAAACATGTGATAGCTTGTACCCTTCCCCATCTCGGGGATAAGGCGGCCAACGATCATCTCGTCTTCGCCGGCGACCCATTTGACACCGACAGCTATGCTGCGCTTGCGTACATATGCGGGCAATTCGCACCGGCTCGATCCCAAACAATAATCGATAGCCTTGATCAGGGCTGATTTGCCGGTGCCGGATGCACCGGTAATAATGTTGACACCCGGTTCAAAATTAACCGGACGTTGCCGGCCATCAAGACCGAGAAAAAAAATTGAGGCAATATTCCAGCGCTTCAAGAGGTGAGTCCTAGCATATCATAGATTGTCTTTGTCGATCCGGCCGTAGCACACCAGTAGCCGAGACGGTCGGCGTAGCGCACCACTTGCGCAAGCTCGCTCGAGAGACCAAAGGTCAGGTCCTTCTTCAACATACGTGTACCAACGGTGAGACGAGCCCCCTTAGTCAGCTGTACCGTATGCGAAAAGCAACCAAATCGGACGGCCCCTGACACAAAATCCATCGAATTGTTTAAGCGTTCAGCTAGGTTGATCTGGATTTGCGGACTGCGTTCAAGCCATTCTTGGAGACCGGTCTTGCGGTTTGTATGGTCAAAGGCAGACTCAAGATCGCCTGAGATCGCGAGTGGCAATGCCAAATAGGCAACCGGCAATTCCGGACCTTTAGCGTTTGCCCCAGCAAAGCCGCGCACGAAGGAGACAAGCAAATAAGCGCCGAACGCCGGATTCGTCTCGGCATAGAGGTCATACGCGATCATGACGACTTATCGGCCAGAAGTGTCGCATAATCGGGGTGCCACCCCACCTCTTGGTCAATCGCCAGCACCTGATAGCTACCACGAACATAATATGGAGCTTCGAATCCAGGAACGATTGGCCTGACTGTCGTCGGCGCATCGTTGTGCGCCCATCTCAAAAGCCCTAGGCCCTTGCTGCGCTTTTCCGCGTCCTCCAGATCCTCGCATGACTCGACAATTTCCGCGTGCCGATCAGACCAATATTCCTTTAGAATGTGGTCATATGTGGCAATTATAGCTGCCATATTCGGTCGATCGTTCACCCATTTTGAGCGCTGCTGGCGAGCCCTCCATTCTTCACGAATAGCCTTGGTAAGATCATGGCTTTTCCCATCGACGAGGTTGATCTGCCGTGTAAGCATACCGTCCGGCTGATAATCGCTTGGATGGGCTATTGTCTCGAAATCTGCAGCAAGTCTGTCATGCTCAATATCGCCGATAAGTTCCGTGATGTACTCTTGTAGTTCACCGCGCGAAATGAATTGAGGTCTTTTCTTGCAAAGAGAATATACGACCTGCCGATCCCACCATTCGATTAGGCGCCGCGCTACGCTTGCGCGATCTTCCGGCTTGATCAACGTGAGCATCTGCGCGATTGCACCTTCCATCTGATCGATCGGCATGGTCCCGGGTTGGATTCGGGTCTGACGCATGAGATTCAGCCTGCCATCCGGCGTCAGCTTCAGGAAGGCTTCGCAACCTGCCGCCCGGTCAGCGTACGGCAGCGGCTTCTTCGCCTGAGCTGCCGCCTCCCGCTCCGCCACCACGCGCTCTGCTTCCTGGACAAGTGCCGCGACAAGCGGCTTTCGATCGGCTCCTGGCGTCCCAAGAGTCTCCAGAATGTTCCCTCTGGTGATGGGGGCTACTGTCACAAGGTGAAACAGAGTCTCCGATAGTGTCAGGCCCGGAAGAACGTCGATCCAAGCCTTGAGTGTCTGCCAAAGCCCTTTCGATCTAATGGTCATCGCGGTTGGGGTAGTTTTCAGCGAATGTTTGAGCTGGAAGAGGAGACACTGCCCATTACCTTTCAGCTCGACGTCATCCGCGCTCTCGATAGCGACGGCACCGTCATCGCCGGTCAAACTGACGAGCGTCCTTAATGCAAAGAACGACTGATAATAAAAGCCAAGGGCTGCTGGCGCAGCTGCATGACGCCTATCGTCTGCCATCGAATTCCAAGCCCAATTTCATTCCACCATACACATACGGCCATTCAAGACAATACGTAACCTTCTGTCATATTTTCTCATCGGCATGGGTGTCCATTCCTCCCTTGAATTGGAGGCAAAGCATCCAGAAGAAACTCAAGCATCATGTGTCGTAGACATCCGCCCAAGACAGCAGAACAATCGGCGGAACAATCGGCGGAACACTCTGTCGATCTGTGACAATATAGTGCTTTATGCCATGCCCGCCGAGATCAGTCGAGTTCGAGCCGGTCGTTTCCCCTGGCTGCAATAGACGCGCTGTCCATGCAGGCTCGGCTCCAATCCAGCCGGTCGACTTGATGTAGACGGATCAGTAACTCCCGCTTGAAGTAAACCCTGTCCTGATGACCGGTGGTGGCTGATTTTAAGTTGGAAGGTCTGACTCTCCTGAATCTCTCTGTTCAGGCGACCAGCAGGTCGTGTTTAGTCCCAGGGTTTGACGACAGCACCAGATATCTCCAACTTAACCTGTGGTCCCATTTCCGGGCCATTTCAGTATGCCCGATCACAATGACGTCTCTTTCAATCTATCCAATCCAAAGATACCTTTCAAAATCATGCGATTGAACTCTTGCTTTCCGACGTTTCCAATGCGACACCTGCCGTGCGGTTTGCGTACTTTCGCATCGTCACACTCCGGCAGACATACTCAGACAGTAGGCGCGGCGCAGTTTTATTTATCTCAGGGGCATGCCGTGCGTGTTCGCAGAAAAAGTTTTCTCATCCTTACCCTGGCGGTTTTCGGAGGCTGCGTGCCGCCCGATTTCAACCGCCCCGGCCCCCTACGTGCCTCGGCGGTCTACGATGCGTTGTTCCCCGACTGGGCCGAACTCTGTGCCGTGTCGCAGATTTCGAAGAATCCCGGCAATGGCGCCGACACCTCCGGCGGACCGGGCGGACATGCGGTGATGTATCTTCAGGGGGCCTGCCTGGACACACGCTCTCCCTACCCCGTGCTGCGCGCCTGTCGCGGGGATGGCACGGGCATCAGCATGAACGCGCATTTCGTCAACGCCAACTGGGTCGGTATCCCGGGGCGCGCGTTTTTTTTCGACGGGATCTTGCGTCCCGGCGAGGGCCTGACACCAGCGGCGTATCAGGCCACGAAAGCTGAAGGGCAACGCCGGGGCCTATATAGCGCAATTGCCTTTCGTGACTGGGCTGTGCGCGATCGTCCGACGGGCACGCCACGCGAAGACTGGAAATACGAGGTGTCGATCGGCACCGATTATGCCGTGTCCTATGCTCGCGCCCGGTATTGTACCCGCGTGCCGATGACACAGGCGCAGATGCAGCGCGTGATCGATTTTCTCAACAGCCGAAACGCGCTTTATCGTAATGGGCCGAGGACGTTCGAGACCAATGTGTTTCAGGACAACTGCAACCACCTGACGCACAACGCGCTCGCCGCCGCCGACATCTGGCGCGACTGGCCGGTGGACCAATTCGTTCTCGCCGCGGCCTTCAGTTTTCCCGTGCCGAAGAACGAGGTCGTCAATCTTCTGGACCGGATCGCCAAACATAATCCCGCTGACCTGCGCGCGCTCTATCGCGATCCGCTGACGCGCCGGACGCTGTTGCGTGACGGCTGGTTGCCGGGTGAGCCGGGCGTCACTCTCGATTCCAATCCGGTCCGCGCGCCCAATGCGCTCTACAACACGAACCTGTCGTTGATTTTCTATGACGATCCGGTTCTCGGCCATTATCACAAGGCATTTCGCAGCTATCTCGACCAGCCACGCTATCACGATCTGCGCGCGAACCTGTTGTGGTATCGTGCGCTCTACCAGCGGATCGAGGGAGAGAAGAAACCCCGCGGGTGGTGGCTGGCGCGCGAGCCGGCGGATTTCGCGGCCTTCTATGACGCATATTATGCGTGGCTGGACCGGGAACAGGCATTGGTGGAGGCCGGTCTTACGCAACTCGACGCCGAGCGTGACGCCAACGCATCAAGCCCAGCACTGTCCGGAACGCCGCAAGGGGCGCCTGCACCCGCACGCGTCCCGTGAGATCCCCCGCCAGAAGGGCGATGACACCGTCGCGCATCCGCAGGATGTTCTTCGGATTGAGAAACAGCATACGTTGAACGGGATCGTTGATGCCATAAATCATCCACGACACTCGGCGCATTTCAGCGCGCGTACGCCGTTCCTCACGCGTAGCCGCCCGACGGCCGGCTTTGGGGTCGCGCAACCATGCCCGGGCGACGCGCGCGCCGCGATAGGCGCTCCGGGTGGCGAGCAGCACACCCGACGAAAAGACAGGATCGAGGAAAGCATAGGCATCGCCGATCATGTAATATCCCTCCCCCCAGTTGCGATCGGCGCAATAGGAATAATTCCCGGTGGTCGTGAGGTCACCGAGCAGTTCGGCGGAGGCCAATCGCGCGGAGACGCTTGGGCTCTGCGCGGCCTTCACCCAGAACAGGTCGGTCTTCTGCCCGCTTTGGGACTGAAAGGCGTTCCGGTTGCCCACGAAGCCGACGCTCATGACATTGTCGCGCAGCGGGATCATCCAGAACCAGCCATCCTCGACCAGGTGGATCGAGATATATCCCTCCATCTCCGTCTCGCGCTGTTGGACGCCGCGGAAATGCGCGAAGATCGCCGCCGTCGAGTTATTCTTGTCGGCGTGGCGCGTGTGCAGGCGATGGGCGAGAAACCCGTCGCGCCCGGAAGCATCGAGCACGAAGCGCGGCGCGAAATGATGCTCCTGCTTCTCGCTGTCCACGGCGGTGACGCGGGCCGGCTTCCCGGGCGTGAACTCAGCCTGCGTGACGCGCAGACCTTCATGCGTTGTAACGCCATGGGCCTGCGCGTTGCGGAACAGGATTTCGTCGAATTCGGACCGCCGCACCTGATAGGCGTGATCGTCCTTCGCGCCGATGGCAAAGCGGAACGGAAAAGCAACACGCCCTTCCCCCTGGTCGGAGACGAACTCCGCCCCGGGTTTGAAGACCCCGATCTCCTGAACTTTTTCAAGTACACCGAGATCGCGCAGGATCGGCAGGTTGCATGGCAGCAACGATTCACCAATGTGAAAGCGCGGATGCGGGTCTTTCTCCAGCATGATGACCGACCGCCCCCCGCGCGCCAGAAGGGTCGCCGCCGTGCTGCCCGCCGGGCCGCCGCCAATGACGAGAACATCGCATGTTTTCATGAGATTTTTCTCGATGCTCACACCATTCCTCCGTTGACCCCGATCGTCTGGCCGGAGATATAGGCCGCCCGGTCCGATGCCACGAACGCGACCAGATCCGCAACCTCATCCGGCCGGCCGAGCCGCTTGGCCGGCACGATCGCGCTAATATCGTTGGCCGTGAACCCGACTGTCGCGGGCGTGTCGATGATGCCCGGCGCGATCGCGTTGACCGTGATACCCCGGCTGCCGACCTCGCGCGCAAGCGACCTCACCGCCCCTTCAAGGCCCGCTTTGGCGGCGGCGTAGTTCACCTGCCCCCGGTTACCGAGCCGCGCGCTGACCGACGAAAGAGCGATGATCCGCCCCCAGCGCGTGCGCGTCATCGGCAGCAGCAGCGGCTGCACGACGTTAAAAAACCCATCGAGCGAGACGGCGAGAACGCCGCGCCACTGCGCTTCAGTCATGCCGGCCATCGTCACGTCGTCATGCGTACCGGCATTGTGGACGATGACCTGCGGCACGCCTCCGGCCAGCAGGGCGGCCAGCGCATCCCGTGTTGCCGCCGCATCGGCGATATCACAGCACCATATCTCAGCAGAACCGCCGCCTTCGCGAATCGCGGCGGCGACCTGCTCAGCCTGCGGCATCGAGCGGTTGGCATGCACGATCACATGCAGACCGTCCGCGGCCAGCCGGCGGCAAATCGCAGCACCGATCGGGCTCGCACCGCCCGTAACCAGCGCGCGCTTCATCACGAGGCGGCGGCCGGGCGGAACATCACGATGCCGCGCCCCGATACCAGAGGCTCATCATCGCGCGCGCGCACGACAAAGCCATAGATCATGCCCGCCGGGTCCATCTGTTCGCGCGCCACGTCGATGCTCAGCTCTCCGTATTCGGAACGATCGAGACGGTCGCAGTGGAATTCGAGATCCCGCAACGCCGCGAGATAGCCCGCAGCGCGCCGAACCTGCCCGTCACCCGCAAGTGTCGCGTGCAGCGCGGCAGCTTGCATCGCCATTTCGGCGCCCACCAGCGGATCGACCCTATCGCCGAAACGCAGGGGGTTGTCGGAGCGCAGATGGGCCATGGTATGGGCGCGCAACGCCGTCGCCGTCCTGCGCGTGCAGGAATCGATAAGACAGCTTGTCCCCTGATGTGGGATATAGTGCAAAATTTCGTCGCGCCCGATCATGTCACCTCTATCGTCAGATGGCCAGGCAGGCAGGGTATCCGTACTGGCGGCCGCGCGCCCGTTTCACGGCGCGCGATGGCAGCCAATAGAGGAAGCGATGAAGCCGCGGGATTGCCGTCGATCAGGGTGCTGCCCGGCTGCTCCCCGGCTTTTGCCGGTCCGATCGGCCCCGCCTGATATGAGAGGTCGAGCATGACACCTGCACGGGGCGTGCCACCGGGGACGAGCATCAGCGCGCAGCCGAATGCGTCGCGTGTGACGCGGGCAGTGCCGATCGGCCCGGGGATGGGCAGGTCATAGGCCACCAGCAGCACCGGGGCGTCCTCGACCACGCATTCCGCCGCAGCCTTCAGCAGCCCCTGCCCGAACGACCAGTCGAAACAGCCTAGCGCCACCGCTGGGGCAAGCGAAGCATGGCCGATCGTCCAGTATCCTGCGGCGGTGTTGTGGACGGAATTGTGGAATCGCGTAGGCGACACGTCACCCCCCGGCGTGGTCAAAGCGCGCAGGATATCGTCGAGCACCGCGCCGTCGCCATTGGAACTGGCAAACACGCCGCGCACCTCGGCTGGCGCAAGTCCGGCCTGCGTGCATGCATCTTCGGCCAGCGCCAGCGCGAGACGAGTTACCGCACCGGCGCGGCGGCGCTCGTTGGCCGGCAGGCTGGCGGGTGGTGGCGGCTGGACCGGGGCGGCTACCCAGGGGGCCTCGCCGCGCAAGACCCGAGCCGCCTGCGCCCAACCCGACAATCCCGGTCCCCAGACGGACACACCGCGCACCGCCACCCGCATCACGCCGCTCCGAATACGAGGCTGCAATTGGTACCGCCAAATCCGAACGCGTTGCTCATAATCGCGCGCGGCGTAGCGGCGCGATTGCCGGTCAGGACATGACTGCGGAACATGGGGTCGACAATCTCCACCCCCAGACATCCGGCCAGGAACCCATCGCGCATCATCAGCACGGAGAATAGCGCCTCGACGATGCCCGAGGCACCCAGCGTATGCCCGGTCCAACCCTTTGTCGACGCGCAGGGCACGGCGTCGCCGAAGACGGCATGCACTGCCCGATCCTCCATTGCATCGTTGGCGATCGTGCCGGTGCCATGCAGGTTGACGTAATCAATCTCCGAGGGATCGAGCCCGGCGTGGCGCAGGGCCTCGACCATGGCGCGAGTTGCGCCGCGCGCCTCGGGGTCTGGGGTCGACATGTGGTGGCCGTCGCTGCTGACGCCGTAGCCGAGCCAGCGCGCCATGGCCCG
>NZ_JABXXP010000003.1 GCF_013376155.1 Nguyenibacter vanlangensis | reverse complement strand
CGCCGCCGCCTTCCTCGACCCGACGCTCCGCGCCCTCATGCCCGATCCCTCGGCGCTGCAGGACATGGATGCCGCCGCCGATCGCCTGGCCCACGCCGTCCGCCACGGCGAAACGATCGGCATCTTCGGTGATTACGACGTCGACGGCGCCTGCGCCGCCGCCCTCATCACCCAGTTGCTTCGTGATTTCGGCTGCCCCGTCGTCACCCATATCCCCGACCGCATGACCGAAGGCTACGGTCCGAACAGTCCAGCCCTCGACAGCCTGCTGGCCCGCGGCGCCACGCTGGTCGTCTGCGTCGATTGCGGCACCGCCGCAAGCGACGTCCTCGCCACCCTCGCCGGGCGCGCCGACGGTATCGTCCTGGATCACCACAAGGTCGAGGGCGCCGTTCCGCCGATTCTCGCCACCGTCAATCCCAACCGGCTGGACTGTACATCCCGCCAGAACGGCCTGTGTGCCGCGGGCGTCACCTTCCTCACCGCCGTCGCCACAGTCCGCGCCCTGCGCCGTGCCGGCTGGTTCGCGACCCGACCCGAACCCGATCTGCTGGGGTTCCTGGATATCGTGGCCCTGGCGACCGTATGCGACGTCATGCCGCTGACCGGTTTGAACCGCGCCTTGGTCACCCAGGGCCTGAAAATCATGAGCCGCCGCCGCCGCGTCGGCCTTGACGCACTGCTTGAAATCGCCGGGGCGCGCGAGCCGCTATCGGCCTTCACCTGCGGCTTCGCGCTCGGCCCACGCATCAATGCCGGCGGCCGAATTGCAGAATCCAGCCTGGGGCTGGAATTGCTGCTTTGCACCGATCCCGCCGAAGCCCGCCGTCTGGCCGAGCGGCTGGACGCCGTCAATCGCCGACGCCAGACGGTCGAAAGCGCCATCCTGGACCGTGCGATCGACGAAGCCGCAATCCAACGCGCCGCCGGCCGTGCCGTGCTGCTACTCTCCGGCCGCGACTGGCACCCCGGCGTGGTGGGCATCGTCGCAGGACGGATCAAGGAACGCTTCAACCGTCCGGTGCTTGTCGGCGCGGAACTCGAGGACGGCACCGTCAAGGGGTCGGGCCGCTCGGTCGCCGGCATCGATCTTGGAACAGCCATCATCGCCGCGCGCCAAGCCGGCATATTGACGACGGGCGGCGGACACGCGATGGCAGCCGGCTTCTCGCTGCCCAATGACAATATCGAGGCGCTGCACAACTACCTTGATCATCGTCTCGCTCACGCAGCCAAGCTGCCTGATGCAGTCGAGATGCAGATCGAAGGTATGGTGCATGTCGCCGCAGCCACCACCGAACTGGCAACCGATATCGGACGTCTCGCCCCATTCGGAGCCGGCAACGACGAACCGCTTCTGGCCGTCCCCCGTGCGCGCGTGGTGCGCTCGGACCGCATCGGACGCGAGGGCGACACACTGCGCGTGCTTGTTGAAGGCGAAGGTGGCGGTCCTCGCCTGAAGGCCCTGCTATTCCGCACTGGTGAGCATCCGGCAGCTTCCGCGCTGTTGGAAGACCGCAATGCACCCCCATTACACCTCGCCGGCTGGCTACGTGCAGAACACTGGAACGACCGGGTCACTGCCGGCTTTTTTATCCGTGACGTGGCAGTTGCCGAATCATAACCCCAATCTGTACACAAGACACTTGACCCCCCGCTCTACCCACGATAGGAAGCCGCCCAAGCCTTTTGTCCCATTCGTCTAGAGGCCTAGGACACCGCCCTCTCACGGCGGCAACAGGGGTTCGAATCCCCTATGGGACGCCACGGCTAAAAAATACCCTCATAAATCAATATCTTAGTCTGGTGTTTTACAAACACCTGGATTGAGTTTTACACGAGCGATCCGCTCCATCGCCTCCCGAGCGAGGCGAACCTGATCGACAGCGCGGGTGTAGCGCTCCACTTCTGACAGGGTTTTATGGCCAGTGATGGCCGCGATCTGGTGCGGCGTGCATCCCGATTCGGCCAAGCGCCTGGCGGCCGCCTTGCGGAGACCGTGGGGGCTCAGTCCCGCTGGCAGCCCGGCGGCCTCCACCCACTCGACAAAATGGTTGTAGAACCCGTTCGGGCTATAGGGCTTCGACCGTCCCTCGCGCGTCATCAGAAATCGCGGAGCCGCAGGGTCGCATCGCTCGATCTCGCGCAGCAGCATCTCATGAATGGGGATCAGAAGCGCGGCACCCGTCTTGATCTGATGGACCCGCAATAAGCCGTCCTCGACGTCATCCCAGCCCATCTTGACGACATCGCTGCGCCGCTGACCGGTATAGAGCAGGAGCGAGAAGGCCAGCCTCTGCTGCGTTCCGGGCGCCCACCGATGTTCGAACCGCGTTATCTCGGCCTCGGACCAGCTTTTGGCCCCCTCCCCCTTCTCCTTGAGGCGGCGCACGCCGATCGTGGGGTCTTTATCGATCCACCCATCGTCGACAGCAAAGCGGAACAGCATCCGAAAGAGCCGAAGCCGGTGGTTCGCCGCGGCCGGCGTTTCTGCAGCGCGAGCAACGAATCGCCGGACATGCATCGCTTCGAAGTCCCGCACCTTGTGCGTTGCGTAATCCTCGCGGCCCATGCGGGCCAGGATACGGCGATAATTCGACTGCGTGGACTGCCCGAGTTGCCGGAAATGCGCGCTGACTTGCCAAGCCTCGATCAATGCGCCGAGCGTGTCGGTTCCGATCTTGGGTGCAGCGACTGCTGCTTCAGTCGTGGCAAGGGCGGCCTGATATGCGGAGATGAACCCAGGGTCGTTCTCATGCGGCAGCGCGATCGATTTATGGCCCGGGCGCCTCAGATAGAAGTGCAGCCGCCCATACCGGTCTTTCACCCGGTGAATGTAGCGCAAGCGGACAACGATCACAGCAGGGCATCAAGTGGGTTCTGGCGCTTCGCCATCGGCTCTGCAACCACTTCCTTCCCGGCTGCCCGGTCGAGCCATAGGTCCAGATCCTCGCGCAGCCAGACGATCCGGCGGCCGATATGGATCGGTCGGATGTCGGGCGCCACATGCTTGCGGAACGTCTCGCGAGACAGGCTGAGGTAACGCGCAGCCTCGTCAGTGCCGAGGGCACGAGGGGTCACGTCACTCATTTCCCACCTCCGGCGGCAGGCAGGGTCCGACGTAACGCCAGCCCTCTATCAAGGGAGACTCGCGATCGGTCATGGCGCCAGCCCTATGCTTTTCCGGCGCGGCCGCAGGAAATGAAGCAACCGAATAGGCGGGCCCAAGAGCTTCGTGGCCACGCTGGTAGCCTTCTTCTCCACGATGATGTCTCGGCACACGTCCACACACTCGTCGCAGATAAAGACGCTCGGACCGGCTATCAGAATTTTCGCCTCCTTTGCTGACGCGCCGCAAAATGAACAGAAAAGGGCTTCAGGTTTCTTGTCGCTCACGGCGTCCTTCTTCCTTCCAATAGGTCCAGAACCTGATCGGGAAGAGCCATCGACTGGACGATTTCCATCGCCCTGTCGCTGGCGGCCTTTGCGAGCGAGGCTATAACGATGGCGGCATGCTCCAACTCCGGCCCTCCTGCGCGGCCCAGGCTGATGGCGAAGCCGGCGCCGCGCAGCATCAGGGACATGGCGTCTACTCCTTCGCGCTCGTCCACCAGGGCGTGATCTGCGATCGCCCTGCCGACGGCTTCGAGATCGACTTCGACGGTGATTTTCATGGTGTGGCCTCATGTCGTGGATTGGCGACGTGGAGCATGATCCAACGACGGACGGCTGTTTCCCGCGTGGCGCGAAGGGCCATGCTTACACGCGCCCGGTCGAGGTCTTCCTCGACAATTCCTTCCCTGAAGATGCGATCCATCTCGGCAAGTTCATGCATGAACTCAGCACCTGTTGCGCCATCGCGGAACAGATGGTCGGTTTCGGACCAGCCCGCCCCCCATTGCGGTTCCTGCTCGGGGATTTCCCGCCCATGATTTTCCGGAAGAAGATCGCGCATGCTGTAGAAAAAACTGTCTTCCGCAAGCGTTTCCGGCGCAGGCCTCGTCCAATCCTTCACCGGCTTGTCGTAGAGTGCGCCGAGGCATGCAACACATTGCCGCGCGCTGGTGATGTCCGTGGTGAGGGCCAGACAGCTCCATGTGTCATCCATGAAGACGACGCACGGGAAGAAGACGGTCGGTGCGTTGATTTCGTCCAACGCATCTTGGACCCAAAGACATTTCACCGCGCTCCAGTCGATGCTTTCGGGCGGCAATGCCCTGCCATGAATCGCTGTCTTCATGCGTTCCCCGCCACCTTGGGGGCCATGGCCAGATCGTAAAGCCGGGCTTTTGCTGCCGTAACAAAACATTCGATGTGCTTATCGATAATGGTTTCAGGGAGATTGAGATCATGTTCCATGCAGTCACGCATGACCTCGGCCCGAGCTTCCATGCTGGGCATGATTGCATGGAGGGGGCGACCTTCGACGCCCCACACTGCTTCAGCCCAAGCCTTGCCATGGGAGAAGGGCTCGCGCAGGCCGAGGGCCGCGTATGCTTCACGCGGGGTCATGTGATGACCTCCTGATGCCTGTTGCCCGGGCGGACGCGTGTTGCCGGATATCCCAGCACCTCGATCCAGAACCGTCGGCAGGTGTTGCGCTGCTTGCCCAGCCGGTCACCGATCTGCTTCCAGGTGTGGCCGGCACGGCGCATGCGGACCAGGATTCCGATTTCGCGCTGCGGCCATTCCTTGCGTGGACGTCCCATTACATGCGCACTCCTTCGATCTGCCGCCAGGCCTGCCGGTCCTGCCGGATCGTCAGGCGATGCATGATCGCTCCCCCTTCGAACTGCAGGGCGAACAAACGCCGGATCTGCGTCGGATAGCCCAGGTCAGCCCACAGTTCGCACAGGTCAGTCAGTTCCATCCTGAACCGGCTGAGAAAGGCATTGTCGGGTTCGGACGCCATCTCTTCCGCGATACGGACACCCATTCCGCGCGGGGTCAGGCCGGATTTCCATCCGGCTGCCAGTTTCGCGCTCATGCGGCATCTCCCTGGTCGTCCTGCATGCCGACGACATCGCGGACCAACGCGCGGACGACCTGATCCGGAAATTCTGGAAGTTTGACGAAGCGGCCATCTTTGACATTGCCGAAGGTCAGCATCCTGACGCGCGCAAGGTGCGCTTCCGTCGATGTGGCGCGGATCTGGCAAGCCTGGTTAACCAGTCCCCAATATTCATCCACCAACTCGTTCGGAATGTCTTTATCGAGCGGGGATGCGTCCATGGTATAGAAGGCCATGCCTGCCTGATTGACGAGCCTTTGCAGGCGATAATTGTCATCTGCACGCTTCAGTTCTTCCTGATCCGGGAACAGGCGCTGGCGAGTTTTCTCGCCGTCATCCATGGCGATCAGGTCGCGCAGCAGGGCGTTGCGCATCATCTGGTCGATATTCGCCCCCTCGCCGGTAGCCATGTCGTTGCCGTTCGCCAGGATCACTCTGGCTTTGGCGGCAATCCCAGCCGTCGTGATGGCACGCATGCTGCAGACGCGTTTCATCAGTTCATCGCGCTCGCCGGAAAGCTGATCCCAGAGGGCATCTTTCTCTTCTTCGGCGGGATGTTCGTTGTAGATCCGGCAATGCTCGTTCTCGATGGCCTCAAGGCGCTTGCACGCCACGATCAGATCATGGTCGGGAGAACGCGGTCCCCAGCCGACGCTGACACGGCGCAGAGCGTCACAAGGGACATTGCGCATGTCGTCGCGCGTCAGCCACCATGTCTTGCCTGCCAGATGCGCGGCTTGGGATGGGATAGTGAGGGAGGGCCCTTTCCCCACGATGAGGCTCTTGACCTCTTTCAAAATATCTTCCTCGGAAATGCTATCGAGCAGAGCATTCGGAGCCCGCTTCCCGTCCTTACGGAAAATCTCCAGCTTGCCACGCGGCGTCAGGCGGAACGCGATGCCTTCTTCCAAGGCCCGCATCACGACATAGCGTGCGTAAAAGTTTTCCGACCTGATGTTCTCATCAATCGGCAGAGAGATGGCATCGGCCCCGATCGTATCTGGATCGATCCCGAAGATTTCAGATGCGGGGCGAATGATCCGCCAGAGCCTTTCCATCATCCTGAAGGACTCCGGCAGGTCAAACCCGCCCGGCTCGACTGATGATGTCATGCGAGAGACGACGGCGATCAGTTCGGACAGCACATCCGCCGCTGTCGCGACCGGCAGAGGACTGTCCTCATATTCGGCCCAGAGAGCACACATCCGCTCACTGACGGCCTCCCTTCGGACCTCGACCTCGGCGGTTGTGCGCTCGTCGTCCTCGGCGTCGCGGAACGTCGCGTAGTATTCGGCCATCTCCCGACCGACGACGCTGGATGTTCGGACGGCCGGCGCGATCGCCGCGTCGATCTGATCTTCGATAATGACGGGCGCAGCCGTCTTCTGGGCGCATTTCGGGCGCGATGTGACCTTGACCATTTTGATGGTTCCTGGCTTGGCCTTGCGGCCAGTGAATTTCAGTGGATGGCGGAACGCGTGCCGGCCGGCAGGCCGTTACCGTCGCCGGGATCGAAGAGCGTTCGCCCTGTTGCCCGCGTCATCTTTCTGAGTTCGGTTTCCATGGTCGGCGGCATGGGCTGCTCACCCTGGTCGCGCAGCCAGGCGTTGCTCAGCCACACGGACCGATCCTCCGGATCACGCATGGCGCCGATCAGCAGGCCGACCGCTTCCGCCAGCGCATCACGGTATTCACCGAACCCGCGAGAAATGAGAGGCATGCCGAGCGGCGCCGAATTGAAAAATTCCCGCGCCAGCCGGTTGTCGGCAATGGCGACTGGACGCCCTGTTGCCGGGCAGATGACACGCATGATCAAATGCGGCTCTTTCCAGATGGAATCCGGTATGACCTGCGCGCCATTATTGAGATTGAACCCTCCGGCAACAAGCAGGGCTTCATGGTCATGCCACGGATACTGACTATCGTCGCGCGGCGCCTTGTAGAACCGCACGGGGTGGCTATTGACCATCGCGACATGAAGAAGGGTGGCGCGATCCATCACAGCAGCCCTCCCCGCGGCACCAGATCGGCATCGGCCGCCAGCGCGACGGCGGCGTAGGGCGAGGTCGCGCCGGCGAGGTGGGTCTTGATCAGCGGGATGATCGACGGCTTCCACAGAAGCTCCTGCGAGAAGCCGGACGCATGCTTGCGCGGGGAATCGACCACGCGCGAATGCGGCTTGCCCAGGTCGGTCGCCTGGTAAGGGCAACGGCAACCCTTTCCGCCCTTGATCTGGTAGCCCATCTCGATCAGGGCCGGGTTGATGCGGCGGTTGCTGATGCCGCCGATCGCCGCAGCAATGGCGGTGACGTTCATCACCGGTTCCTGATCCGGCGCGTCCATGCGCACCGGCCCGGCTTCCTCGAACAGGTTGATGCCCGTCTTCACCGTCGCGCGGTCGTTCGCCGAGATCAGCGCCGCGTTCCGGTCCAGCCCGCGCATCTCGTTGACGCGGGTGTAAAGCTCGATCAGCCCGAGCGTCTGGCGGCGCGGACCGATCAGCGCCGGCGCGCGGGGAGCCTTGGGCTTGGGGGCGGAGGCCGCACCACTCTCCAGTTCCATCCAGCGGCGCACCACCTTCAGGCGACGGACCGCGTCATATCCGAGGATGAGATTGTAGGTCAGATCCTGCGTCAGGTGGATCGCTGACACATACCCGCGTATGTCGCGGTCAATTCTGTAACCATTTGATTTTGCTTGATGGCTCAAATCTGAGCCATCTTTTTCTATGTCTGCGATCATCGTCTCGATGTCGCGGATCACGTTCTTATGCGCCTTGCCCGTCAACTCGGCGATCTCGCGCGACGACATGGTGCGGGGCGCATCGGTCGGAAGGATCGCGTTCATGCGGCGCTTCCTTCACCACGAGTCGAAGCGTAGATCGGATCGTCGGCACCGAGATGCTGGCGCCCCAAGGCGATGATATTGGCGAAGCGTTCCTCCGGGCTCATGCCTGCCTGAAGCACCTTCGCAGCGCCAATTCCGGCCCGATAGAATTCATTCTCGAAGGCATCGTCGGCCGGTAGAAAGCCGCACTGCTTGAATGCGCCGATCGTGCCCTGGGCAACGAAATGCGGGGCGATCAGCACTTCCCCCGCATCGGTGCGGACCATCCGAACACTGTCCTGGAACGATCCAGAGCGTGTCATTTGGAGGAACACGTCCTGCGCGTCGGCCGGCAGTCCGGCAGCACTCGCCAGGTCGGCGCAGGAGTGCCACGGCAAGGCGACCACGCCGTTGGGGGCAGCGAAGAACCGGATGGCGTGTCCGCGCAACTGACCGGTATAGATGGGATTGTGCAGTTCGTTCATCGCACCGCCCCCAGCACATAGAGGGTGGCGACGAACACCGATGCGCCGATCAGCAGCATCGAGCGAAGAGTGGGCGTGACGCAAACCAGGTCGTTTGCCCCCGCGACCGGCGGCATGATATAGAGGTGGTCACCCATTGGCGGGCTCTCCAGCTTGCGGATTGGTGATACGGGCAGCGGCGAGGGTGAGCTTGCCGGCGTTCCTCGCTGCTGTTTCCTGTTCGCGGGCCTCTTCAAGGAGGTCCGTAATGTGCGCGTTCAGACTGCGCACACGTCCTGCGGCTCGACATTCGAGCCATTCACGCAGGTCCGGAGGGATGCGGAGATAGACCCGCGACGCCTCCGGCATTCGATATCGATCTGACATCTTGGCCCCATGGCATTGTAAACTGGTCAGCCATGCCAGCGGAGGCCCGCGTCCTGAGACGAAAAACCCCACCAGTGGTGGCTGATGAGGTGAGATAATACCGTTTTGGTTTTGTGGTCAATGCCTATTTGGTGTTTTTTGATCCCACTAGATCGGCAATGCGATAATAAAGAGTTTCCATTTTCCAGCCATAAAGAAGCTCTTCCCACTCAAAAATCTTATATATAGAATTTACATCCTCTTCTTTTATAAAAAACTCCTTTTGACCAGACCTTGAATCAAGATAATATAACCTGAATTTTTTCCCATTTTTTCCGAGAATTTTTGTTAAAATGTAGCTTCCTTCTTCCAGCTTTATTGCATAATGTCCTGTTTCGTTTTCATTTATAAATTCCTCATTGCTTCTATTCTTTAAATCATTATTAATGGATAAATATGCGATCTCAGAGCGCTTCCAACGAGGATGAAGAGAATCATTTGGGATACGGAATGCTACAACATTTTTCTTAATATTTGTCTCAGAATTATTGTATATTTTCATGAGTCCTGGTGGGCAATTTACGGAAACTGCTACGTCGTTGATTATATCAAACTCCATAGATGATGCTGACTGTATAGCCTTTCTTACCTCTATGTTGATAGATTTTCCCGCAATGTCATTGAATGATTGAATTTGATTTTCATCTGGGTCCGAGACTTGGATAAGAGAGCCAATGTAGACATCCAAAGCAGTAGAAATTTTTTCAAGCCATTCCACCGACAAGCGCCGTTCGCCTTTTTCTAGCCGGTCGATTTGTGGCTGAGATGTCCCAATGATCTCAGCAAGCCGTGCTTGGGACAGGCCCCGAGCCATTCGAATGGCTCGAATGTTGTTGGTTTTTATCATGCAATATCATACCACATCGGTATTCTCGGTCTAACACCAATTTGGTATTGATTTAATCATACCAAAATGGCATATCCACGATATGAAGCTGGCTCACTTTCTTGCGGTTCACTCGATCACGGAGCGGCAGTTTGGCTGTCTGATTGATGTGTCACAGGCCTCCGTCAACAGATATCGCAGTGGGCATCGCGTTCCTCGAAGTTCCATTATGCATCGCATCGCAGAGGCAACGCATGGCCTCGTCACCCCCAACGACTTCTTCCCGCCGGTCGAAGCCCCGGCCCCCACCACCTCGGAGGCAGCGGGATGAGCGAGCCGTGGTTCAATCCGCCCCTCTGTGTCGAAGCATCGCGTATCTGGGTCGAGCCGTACGAGAATGGCTCCATCCTCATGGCGTCCTTCAACCGCCCGGCGCACCTGACGGGCGACTTCCGGACGTCTTTGGACTTTGGCCTGGTGTCGCATGAGGTCACCTTCAGCTTTGCCGGGATCATAGGTGACGAAGTGCTGTTTCGAGCCACGGCAATAGATCCGAAGCCGAGGACAGACCCCGCTTCACAAGCTCACCTGTTAGGGCTGTCAGCGCGTTGGAAGGAAGGGAGCGGATTGCATGTTTGATCTTCCCCTTGTCTTCGTCGGGTGCGTCGGACTGATCGACTTTGTCGGCAATCAGGGCCTTGATGGTGTCGCCGTCGAGTTCGACGGTGATCGTGCGCAGCCGCTTGCTGAGGCCACCGTCGTTCTTGAGGAAGTCGATTCCTCGGGTGGTAATTTGTACTCCTCCAAAATAACGGAAGCTGCCCTGCGGTGTGGGTTCTATATTGGCTGTGCAAAGTTTGTTCTGCGCCAGATAGTAAATATTCTGGAGCGCAATGTTGCTATCAATGTCTGGCGCTATATCTTTAAGATATCTATGCGGACCAAAGGGATTCTTGTTCAGAAATTCAAGAATCGGTCTCCAGATCGCTTCATCAATATGATTTCCTTCGACCATCAGGGTTCCTCCATGTCGTGTTGTGGTGACCGCATGGTGGCACGGGGAGGCGGCGGAGTCATTGGACGCTGCCGCCTCCGTCCGGTTGGGGCATCGGAGGCGGGGCTATGACCCCGCTGGAACTGCTCCAGCGGAGCGCGATGCAGTTTAATGGTGCCGTGATCACTCCAGATCAGGCGCCTTATGTGCGTTTTGTAGAGTCACAAACGCTTCGACGATTGAGCCGACGGCTTGAAGCGCAGCTCCAGACGGTCCGCGCCGAGTGTAATCGGGCAATCCAGTCTCTGGAACCAGCACTGTCAAAGTTCCTGAGAACGGAAGACGTCCGTTCGATCCTTGAATCCGTATCGTCAGTTCTACGTTCGGAGCTTCAATCCCTTCGCCTTCACGACGTAGCGACAGAAGTTTTAGTGTCATGGCTGGCAGAGACATCCGGTTCATCCTCTGGTGGTTCAGATGGTGAAAGCGCGGGGGAGTCGGAAGCTCCCCCGTGCACCCCGAGTGTCACCGAGAATGACCGGCCTGGACAATGACGCAGGCCATCCCCTTACCCCAGATCCGCTTCCGTGACCGCGCCGGCCCGGCGCAGCGACGCGTTCAGGGCGTCGATCTGCCGCGCCATGGTCGGCGGCATGGGAACGGCCGGCATGACGCAGAGGGTCGGCGCCAGGATTGCCCTGGTCAGCGCCGTGCTCAGCCTGGCGGCCGGGATGTATTCGTACACGCCGACGCGGGCCCGCATGTGCGCGAGCCCGATCAGCGTGGCGTCGATGCGGTCAAGGACGGACTGCCCCACCGCATCGCCGTTCGATTTTCCAGTTTTCTCCACGTCACCTCGCACTGCTCTGGTGCCTCCTACGGTCTCGACAACCCGGAGTCTCATTCAGGAGCAGTCCAGTGGCATGGAGTTTTTCGTCCAAAGGCGCGGAGCGATCTGTCCGCGAAAGCAAGATGACAGCCGACCCCGTCGTCGAGGAATTCGCAGATCTCGTGACGCAGGCCGTTGATGGCCGGAAGCGGGACCGCGGCCTGAAGGCTGCGATCCACGAGGTCGCGCGCTTCTTTGACATGACGGAGCGTCGTGTCCGCGCCTGTCTCTATCGCGAAATCCGCAGCGTCACGGCAGCCGAATGGCTGAGCGTGCGCGCGCGTTTCGCGGCCCACCTGGAAGCTGAGGCGCGCCGTCTGGACGCCGAGGCCGATCTGATGCGTGTCCGCCTGGATGCGCTCCGAAATGAGGCTGCATGATCTGGAAATGGCTCTGTTTGCGGATGCAAGAATGGTGGCAGGACGTCGAGCGTTCGGCCATCGAGAAGGCTGAACACGCCCGAGAACGTGCCCGCGTCTGGCGCCGGAGGGCGCGGCGATGACGGCGCTGACGATCACCATCCCCGGTGCGGCTGTCGGCAAAGGCCGACCGCGTTTCGGGAACGGCCGAACCTACACGGACAGCAAGACACTGAACGCCGAGGCATTCGTGCGCGCGTGCGCCATGGACGCGATGCCGTCCGTTCCGCTGGATATCCCCGTGTCGCTCGACATCGAGATCACCAAGGCCGTTCCGGCGTCGTGGTCCAACGTGCGTCGCCGGAAAGCGCTCGAGGGTGCATTGCCGGCCACGGGCAAGCCGGATCTGGACAATGTGGTGAAACTGCTGGGCGATGCCCTCAACGGAATTATCTGGCGTGATGACAGCCTGATCGCGTCGGTGTCGGCCGTGAGGCGGTATGGCCCGTGCGATCAGACGGTCGTGCGGGTGCGGGTGATTGGCGAGGCGCCGGCATGAGGCCCGAAAAAAAATCACGTCCGGTCATTTTTTCTCGTCGCACTCTGGACGAGCCCACCCGACGGTCTGGCCACCAAGACACGCATAAAGGTGGCCGATGACAGACCTTCCAGACCCTATGACACCAGCGGATTCCGACCTGCGCGGTCAGCAGCGCGAAAACACGGGCGTCCTGTTCCTGAACCGTCAGAGAGCATCGGACCGGGCTCCCGATTATGTCGGCACGGTTCGTATCGGCGGCCGCGACATGGAAATCTGCGCCTGGGTGAAGGACGGCCGATCGGGGGAATTCCTCAGCCTGAAGTTACAGGACCCACGGCGGCCCACAGAGCGGTCGGGTTCGAAGCCGCAATATGTGCGCCGGCCGACGCCTGAGCAGGTGGCACGTGCCGAGGCCCAGCGCGCGAGGATGATGCGATGAACCGTCTCGATTCCGTCGACGCGTTCCGGATCGTCGGCCAGGCGATCGCGAAATACGGCAATCAGCGTAGTTTTGCGCGGGCGCACGGCATTCGCGAGCAAGACGTGTCCGACATGATGCGTGGCCGACGCCAGCTTTCTCCTACCGTGCTGAAGGCGGCCGGGCTGCGCCGCGTCACCTATTTCGAGCGGATCGAAGAGGGGGACGCGTGAGGGCAACGGCGGCATCCCGCATTCCCGAGGCGGTCCTGGACGAGATCCGCGCACGCAACCCGTTGGCGTCCCTGATCGGCCGTACGGTCCAGTTGCGCCGCAATGGCCGCTGCTTCCAGGGGTTGTGCCCGTTCCACGCCGAGCGGAATCCCTCCTTCGCAGTTTACGAAAGTGGATATCACTGCTTCGGTTGCGGCGCGCATGGGGACGCCTTCTCTTGGTTGCAGCATTGCTGCGGATGCTCGTTTCAGGAAGCAGTCAACGCGCTGGCACAGGAAGTCGGGATTGCGCCGCCTTTCGGTGGCTCTGGCAGGACCAACCTGCCAACCGGCCTGCCGATTCCCGAGGTCAGCCTGTCGCACGAAGCCAATGACGAGGTCGTGCGTCGGAACCAGAAATTCGCCCTCTCGATCTGGGGCGAGGGGCTGGAACCGGCCGGAACGCCGGTCGAGATCTATCTGGGCACCCGCCGACTATCGTTGAGCGAGGACACCGGCTGTCTGCGCTTTCATCCGGCGTGCCCGCGCGGGAGGAACGAGCGCCTGCCGGCCATGATCGCCCTGATGATCGATCCGGTGACCTTCGAGCCCTGCGGATTGCACCGGACATTCCTGCGCCCGGACGGGAGCGGGAAGGCGGAAGGCCAGGACAAGATGATGCTCGGCCGGGCCGGGATCATCTGCCTGGAGCGCCAGACCGAGATTGCCGGCGCCCTGGGCATCGCCGAGGGGATTGAAACCGCGCTCTCGGTTCAACAGCATCTGCGCAACGTCGCCATGTGGGCCTGCGCGACGGCCGGCGGCATAGAGCGTCTGCCGCCGCATCCGGTCATCCAGAAGCTGTCGATCTATGCCGATCGGGACGAGAACGGGCACGGCCTGCGCGCGGCCCGGGTCTGCGCTGCACGCTGGTCGAAAGCCGGTGCCAATGTCGAGATCCTGACGCCGCGGGCGGAGAAGGATTGGAACGACGTCATCATGCGGAGGGCCATGCATTGAACGGCCCGTTCGATTTTGACTTGGATCTCGATCAGCTTGCGGACATCGAGCGCTATGTTGCCGGCGCGCCCGATCCCGAGCCGGTTGATCCGGAGGGTATCCGGCCCTTCTTCCATCCAAGCGAGGACAGGAAGGTCGCTGATGGGCACGCGCCGGGTTTTCAAGCGACGTCGCTGGCTTCACTGGATCTCGACCTTATCCCGCCGCGGCGCTGGCTCTATGGGCGTGAACTGCTGCGTGGCTTCGTGTCCGTTTTGGGCAGCCCCGGAGGTGTCGGCAAGACTGCCTTCACGATGGTTGTCGGGTTGTCCGTCGCCACAGGGCGTTCGCTGCTGGCAGCGGACCCGTTGAACCCGGGGATCTTCCAGCGCGTCCACAAGACTGGGGCCGTGTGGTTCTACAACCTGGAGGATCCCGAAGACGAGATGCGCCGCCGCATCAAGGCCGCGATCATGCACCACAAGGTTGATTACGCGGCGATCAAGGACACGGTCTATGTCGATAGCGGGCGCGACCGGCCCTTGGTGATCGCCAATCGGGACGCTTCCGGGAACCTGGTAGCCACGCCGATCGTGGACGAGTTGGTCGACGAACTGCGGCGCCGGAAGATCGCGCTGCTGGTGGTTGATCCGTTCGTGCAGTCCCATAGTGCAGAGGAAAACCGCAATGACGAGATGAACCTGGTGATGGCGCTGTGGGGGCAGGTGGCGCATCGGGCTGAGTGCGCGGTATGGCTGGTCCATCACTTCCGCAAGGGAGGCCAGGCGGGCGACAGCGAAGCTTTCCGCGGTGCCGCCGCAATTCAGGGCGCAGCCCGGGTGATGTCCACCCTTTCGGCGATGTCGAAGGACGAGGCGGCCAAGCTGAATGTCACGGACGACAAGCGCCGGTCCTTCGTGCGGCTGGACAATGCCAAGGCCAATATGGGGCCGCCGGCCGAAGCGGCGGAATGGTACCAGCTTGTCGGCATCAATATCGGCAATGCGACGGAGGAATACCCGGATGGGGACAGCGTTCAGTCTGTCGAGCCCTGGGCGCCCCCGACAACATGGAGGGATCTGCCGTTTTCGATGATCGTGCGGATCCTTGAGCAGATCGAGCGCGGGCCGTCTGCCGGTGAGCGGTACGCCCTCGGGAAGCAGGCGAAGGCGCGCTGGGCTGGGAACGTGGTCATGGAGATGGCCGACAAGTCTGAGTTCCAGGCGCTCAGCATATTGAAATCATGGAAGGAAAACGGGGTGATCATTGAGGGAGAATACCGGTCGCCGGCTTTGAAGCACAAAACGACCGGCTGCATCACTGTCTCGCCGGTGAAACTGGCCGAGATGCGGCAGGCCGCCGCGAATTATCCTCCGGAAGATGATGGCGGAGACGAATGACCGCCAACAGAGCGCACCCGATCGACCCAACCCAGATCGAGAACATCGCCTCCCGCCTTCGGCGTCTCATCCCCGACCGACGCGACCCGGAGCGGTTCCACACCGAGAAGTCCGAACTGGAACATCTTCTGCGCCACATGGCTCAACGACTGAGGAAATCGAATGACGCACATGCAAAAAGCTGACCGCGGCGCAAACGGCCCCGCGATGTTGGCGCGCCGGCGCGTCTACGACCGCGAGGTCGGCGCCGATCGCATGCTCGATAACTGCGTGCTGTCCTTCTACGTCGACATCGATGCGCTGACTCGTCGGCAGGCCGATGCCGGCCATGAGGTCTGTCGGCTTTATGCCCTGGCGTTCGGCCGCCCCCGCGTCGTGGCCGATCTGGGCGGTCGCGGAGCCGATCTATCGTCTCCGGAGGATGACGAGCAGGAGGGCCGCGCTTGGAAGCGATACAATGAGCTTGTGGGGGTCGTTCCGACGAGCGCACGGGCTCAGATCATGCGCCTGGTGCGCGGCGAGTTCCCGGACCAGCACATGGGCGTGTCCCACCTGGCGGAGGGGTTGGATCGGATTGCCGATGAACTGAGGCTGTCGTGATTGCGCGCTTCGGTCGGATTCCCGCGGCAGCGCCCGCAAACGCGTGCCATCCGCCAACAGGGACGGAGAGCGAAACCGTGCATTGGTTGGCCAACGGCACCGGTCAACTCGAAGCCGTCTTATGGTTCGAGGGAGCGTGGATCCATTTCATGGACCAGCTCGAGCACTGGCCTGATGACATGGCGCGCGTCGGCTATCGATATGTTGGGCCGGCCGTTCCGCCCTAAACCACCCTAAGACGGATAATTCCACGATAAGTGGCGTGCACATAGGCGCGGCACGGGCATCCGCCGCCGGTATCCCGCCGCGGCGCTGGCTTCAGGCGGCTCCATTCACGGCTGGAGCCGGCCGAGGGTGGTAGGCGCCTTGGATGCGGGCCGGCACGCGGGACCCGCAGATTGCATCACGTGTCGAAACGCGCCCGACCCTCCGGGTCCGCGTGACCTGCTGGCATGCTTGCTGGTTGAAGGCCAAATCCTGGGTAAAAACCGCAGATTTCTGCCGTTCTATGGTGGTGATCCGTGCGATTTCGGCAAAGTTCGGACCCGGTGGCCGTACACCGCCTCGCCCGCCATGGAATCCGCAGAAAACTGCCGTTTATGGGTGGCGGGCTGGGCTATTTCGCCCGGGATCAGCCCGCGCCGGTACGCATGGATCTGGGCAAAAGAAAACCCCGCCGGAGCGGGGTTGTTCGTTATCCGCATTTCCTTTGCGGCTCATCGTGCGCTTGAAGCGCCTCTTGTCTCCACTGCTTAATCACATCGGGATATAGATCAATCAGCATCAGGTATGCCCGAGACCCATCGAGGGGCCTATTGCGACCCTGCTCCCATTGCCGGATTTGGTGGACGCTAAAACCAAAGGTGGAGGCAAACTCATCCTGAGAGAGTTCGGTTTTGTGGCGTATAGACCGAACATCGATCTCTGGAGGAATATGCAGTCGCGCGGGCTCGGATTGCCCCCTCGCTACGGAAAGGGCTTCCGAGAGACCTTCGGAGATCTTGTCGAATGCCTTCTTGCTCATGCCCCTATACCTACTTTCACGACTTTTTTCTGATATGATTCAATAATTTGTCCAGATATTACCGATAGTGCATTCTGTTCACTCTTCGTTAGATTGGCCCTCTCCCCCTTCGAAAACACGGTGATAAGAAAGACCGGAAGATCATCGCCTCCAAAAAATGTGATGGTGCGATATCCTCCGCTTTTTCCTCTTCCGCGTCCGGATATCCGAAGCTTTCGACATCCGCCTGTTCCCTTCATCACGTCTCCAGCCTGAGGATTAGCTGCAACGATATTCACGACCCGAGCGATATCGTCCTCAGTCATACCAGCGTCAAAAGCCGACCGACGGAAAGATTGAAGTTCACAAACGGCGTGCAGGCTGTCCGATTCCATGAGCCAATCTATATGAGAGTTTTACGCACTACGTCAATTACGCAGTTTGAAATTTGATATGCGCAAATCGGGCATGGGAATCCCAAACCCTCACTTCCACACCCACTTCCCGACGACGCGGCCCTGAAGTCGCGGTCAGCCGCCCATCTGCTCCCTCATTTCCGCTTCCGTAGGGAAGCAGGACTCAAGGTCGTCCTCGTCGAGCACCGTCTCCATGACGGCATATGGCGGTCCGCTATACCAAGACGCATCGCGGCCGGGATCAATCCTGATGGCGATCACCGTCCGGCGGCCGATGTCCGTGCAGCGCCATTCGCCGGAGGCCGTCCAGAAGGTCGAACCGATCGTGAAATCGCCATGGTCCATCCGTCCCCCCTGCGTGACATTGCTCGTTCCCTATCTATGCCGCCGCGGTGAGAACTGGGCAATGCGGGCTGATGGAGGGCGAAGGTAATAATCGGGCGTTGAACGAGCGCCCCGACGTGCGCTATTCGGGTCAAGTTCGATCATCGTCACCATCAGCCCAAGAGGAGGCAGCCATGTAGGCACGCTCGGAAATCAATCCGCGCGTCATGGAACCTACGCCATGTCTCGCACTTTTCATCATAGCCGCAGGTTTGGGAAAGATCACCGCTGGGCACCTAACCGGCTTGATCGCGCCGGATACGGCGGCAACAGGGACGCATCCGAATCCCCCAATTGGCATAGCCACATGTACAGCATACGCCCTGGTCGTCACCTCGACAATCGCGTCGCTCGGCTGATCGTCAAGGGTGATATGGATCCTACCGATGCTGTTTTTCCCTACACCGGGACGCGGCGTCCTCACCTCTACTGGTCGTGACAGGGAGCGCCCGAATCCGGGCGCTCCAGCCTCCAATGAATGCCATTAAGCCGCCTCCATCGCTCGCCGGACGGCATCCGGTTCCCGCCACAGCACGCGCAGCAGCGTCCGCACGGCAGGGTCGAGGCGCACACGGCCCTGCTCCCAGTTCCGCCACGTTGCCACTGGGACGCCGATCAAGGCCGCTATGGACGCCTGTGTCATCCCCATATGGCGTCGAACCGTTGCTGGGGTCGGATAGGCCGCTCCCAGGCCGTCAGGGGTCTCAGTGCCATCCTCGAGCGCCTGGCGGGCTATATCATCGTCCGTGGTCGCCCTGACGCGGTTCCAGTCGATCGTGGACCGACGGGACATCGCTTCCTTCAACGTCATTCTCGCCATCTACGCCACTCCTTGTCGTGCATGCGACGGGCCGAGATGATCCACGTCACGTCATCCCGCTGCGTGTAGACGACCATGAACGGCACGTCCTCAATCAGACCGGCCGCCCGGATACGAACCTCTCCGTAGTCCTTCCGGTCGTCGACCTTCTCGAACAATTCGCCCGCGAAGATCGGAAGAACGTCGGCGAAACTGAAGCCACGGTCCCGAAGGCACTGCTCGCTTTTGGCATCGTGCCAGCCGAAGGCGCGGTCCATCGTCGTCATAAGGATTTATACGCTAGCCGCGCATTCTTCTGCAAGAGGAAAATGCGTTGTTAGCGTATGATTTGCCCACGTCCCGAACTTCCGAACTTCCGCGAACTTGTAGAAGTTCGGAAGTTCGGAAATGCCGACGAACTTCTCCGGCCCCCTATAGAGAAGTTCGGAAGTTCGGGTGGCAGTTTCCCTCGCGAAGAGCCCCCCTGTGCCAGTGCGGTGCCCGCACTTCTGGGCACCCGCTCCGCTCGGCCCAGAAGCAGGCTGTCCCAGGGTGGCTCGGAGCGCCCGGTGATGGGAGAGACTGACTGTTCCCCGCCAGGGGTCTCAACAATCCTTAGACCCTTCTCATCGTCGTCCAGGCCACGAAGCGCGGACCCGACGTGGGCCAGATCAAGAATGTGGGGCATCTCGGCACCCCGATTCCCCCTTGCGCTCCCCGTCAAAAATGTGCATAGTCACGACGCCATAACTGCGTCCAAAGCGCATGAACGAATTTCGAACCGGATCAGGCCTGTGCCGATCCGGTTTTTTGTTGCCCAGGCGCCGACAGGCCGAGTTGGTGGAACCCAGCACCCTCGAAGTAGAAACCCAGACGGAAAAAGTAGAAATGGCCGGACGCAAGCCCGGGACACCGAAGACCGGCGGCAGGGCACCCGGCACGCCGAACAAGGCGACAGTCGAGAGGATGGCGTCTATGGCGAAGGCGACCGCCGACGCCCTGGCCGACCTGACGCCCGAACAGATCGCCTCGATCACGCCGAAGGAAGTCATGCTGCGCGTGATGCGCATGGCCTTGATGGCGAGAGACATCAAGCTGGCGATGATGGCCGCCGAAAAAGCTGCCCCCTACGTCCACCAGAAGCTCGCCGCGATCGACATGAATGCAACCGTACGCCGCTCCATCACCGAATTCTCCGATGCCGAACTCGCTGCCCTTGCTCAGGCAGAAGGCGATGACGGCAGCGAGGAAGGAGCTTGGCCGCCGACAGGAGGCCCGCACTAGCCTCCTGCCGTTCACGACCTACACGAAGCCTGATTATCTGGTTGGACCGCACCATCCAGTCATCTGCGGGAAACTGGAGGCAGTCGAGCGCGGCGCGATCAAGCGCCTGATGATCTTCACGCCGCCGCGCCACGGCAAGTCGGAGCTGGTCAGCAGACGCTTCCCGGCCTGGTATCTTGGGCGCAACCAGAGGAAGCAGATCATCTCCGCCAGCTACGGGCAGGACCTGGCAAACGACTTTGGGCGTGACGTGCGGAACATCGTCGGATCTCCGGAGTTCTCGGCCCTGTTCCCGGGACTGGCTCTGGCATCCGACAGCGCGGCGAAGAACCGGTGGCATACCTGCGCGGGCGGGTCCTACGTGGCGGCGGGTGTCGGATCGGCCATTACCGGCCGCGGCGCGGACATCCTGAACATCGACGACCCGGTCAAGGATCGCCAGGACGCCGACAGTGAGGCGGTTCGGAACGCCGTCTGGAACTGGTATACGAGCACCGCCTACACACGCCTGATGCCTGGCGGCGCCGTGATCCTGACGCTTACCCGCTGGCATGAGGACGACCTTGCCGGCCGCCTGCTGGCCGAGATGGAGAACGGTGGCGACCAGTGGGAAATCGTCAACCTGCCGGCGATCGACGAGGCTGGGCACGCGCTATGGCCGGAATGGTATGGACGCGACCGGCTCGATGAAATCCGGGCAGCGATCGGCGAACGCGACTGGGCCGCGCTCTACATGCAGACCCCGCGCCCAGCCGGTGGGGGTCTGATCAAAGCGCACCTGATCGAGACGACAGACGCAGTTCCCGCAGGAGGCATGACCGTTCGGGCGTGGGACCTGGCTGCCACGAAGGCTATGGGAGGGCGCGATCCTGACTGGACCGTGGGCGTCAAGATGAGCCGCACACCCGCTGGCGGGTATGTCATCATCGATGTCGTGCGGTTCCGTGGCGGCCCAGATGAGGTCGAGGCGGGAATCGTCAACACGGCGAAAGCTGATGGCGCCTCTGTCCGCATCAGCCTCCCGCAGGATCCTGGCCAGGCAGGAAAGACGCAGGCCCTTTACTTCGCACGCCGTCTTTCCGGCTTCACTGTGGAGGCAACGCCCGAGACGGGTGACAAGGCCACGCGGGCGGCTCCGTTCGCCTCGCAGGTCAACGCCGGGAATGTCTCGATGGTGCGAGCACCATGGAATCGGGCGCTCCTCGACGAATTGTCTGGATTTCCGGCCGTGACCCACGACGACCAAGTGGATGCGTGCAGCCGGGCGTTCTCGGTGGTGGGGCTGCAACGCAAACTGCCCATGTTCCGTCCGCAAGGGCGCTGAAGGATCGAACATTCATGAAGCTGTTTCGCAGATCGACGCCTGCACCGGATCGTCCGGCTAGGGTCGAACCGGTCGTGGCGAAATCTTCGCAGCGTGGCGCGGTCTTTCGTCCTCGCGCCTATGATCTGGGAATGGCGTCTGTGGCGGGCAGGTTCAAGCCCTACAGGCCGCCTCCGGGAGTCCGTGGCGCTGGAGCGCTTGCCATGGACAGCATGTCAGCGCCTGGACTCGGCGGGTGGATCGAGGACAATTACGGCGTTCTGAGTAATTTTCTCGCCGACGGTCTTGGCTTCATGGGCTATCCGCAGCTTGCGGAAATGATGCAGCGAGCCGAGTTCCGGAAGCCCGTCGAGGTCATCGCCAAGGAATCCACGCGCGAATGGATCAAGTTCACATCGACCCGTAGCGGCGATGATATGGTTCAGGATGAACGTGCAGCCAAGCGGATGAAGGCATTGGAGGCCGAGTTCCGTCGCCTTCGCGTCCGCGATGTGGTGCGCCGGCAGATCTGGCATGGTCTGGCTTACGGGCTGGGTCATGTTTGGATCGGGATTAAGGGAGCCGCACTCAATTCGGCCGGCCAGGACGTCCCACTGGTGATCGGCTCCAAGGGCCTTGCAAAAGGGTCTGTGGAACGCCTGGTCAATATCGACCCGATCTGGACCAACCCCAACACCTACAATGCCGACAACCCACTGAAGCCGGACTACTACCGGCCGCAGAACTGGTGGGTGCAGGGAACGCTGGTCGACCAATCACGGATCCTGACCATGGTTCCGTTCGAGGTTTCGGACATCCTCAAGCCGGCATTCAATTTCGGCGGCCTATCGCTGACGCAGCAGTTGCGTGCCTACGTGCATAATTTCCTGCGCACGCGGCAGAGCGTGTCGGACATGGTGTCCAACTATTCGTTCATCGGCATCGCGACCAACATGGAGGCGACGATGCAGAACCCGTTCCCCGGGTCTGACACTCCGGCCGGCGAGGACGGCATTATCGGTCGTGCGCAGGCCCTGACACGGATCAAGACCAACAATGGGGCATGGGTGTACGATAAGGAATCGGAGGATATCAAAGTCCTGACAGCAAACCTGTCGGGCCTGAACGAGCTTCAGGCGCAGTCGCAGGAATTCATGGCCAGCATCCCCGGCATTCCTCTGGTGAAATTGTTCGGGATCCAGCCTACTGGGCTGAACGCCTCATCTGACGGCGAGATCCGCGTGTTCTACGACGAGATCGCTGCCTTCCAAGAAGCGAATGTCGGACCAATCCTGCGCAAGATCTTCCACTTGTCGCAACTGAACCTTTGGGGCGAGATCGATCCCGACCTGGACTTCGAGTTCGTCCATCTTTGGCAGATGGACGAGAAGCAACTTGCCGAAATCCAGAAGATCAAGGCCGACACGGACGCGGTTCTGGTCGAAGCTGGCATCATCGCGGCTGAGGAAGGTCGCGAGCGCCAGGCAACAGACGAACAGTCCAACTATCGCGATGTCGACCTGACCGGCCCGCCCCCGGAGCCGCCCGATCCTGAGCAGGACGGTGCGGGCCTGGAAGGCATCCTGAAGCGCGGAGAGGAAGAAGAATAGCGTGCCGAAACTCTATTGCCAGTCCGCGCGAGGAAAGCGCCTCGCGCCGGTTCGGGCAAGTGCGGGCGTGGAAGCGCTCTATTATCGCCAACTGATGGCACTGATCCGCGAGATGGACGACAGCCTGTCTTACTGGCTGAAGGCCAATTACCGAAAGGTAGAGCCGCAGATTGCCCAGGATAGCGCCGCAGACCTTTTACAATCGGTAATGAACCGACTGACCCACCGGTGGCGCAAGCGGTTCGACGAGGTTGCCGAACAGATGGCGCAACACTTCTCCGAAGCGGCGGCGGGCCATGCGGATCGGGCATTCGCCAAGAAGCTGGCAGGTGCCGGATTCAAAGTGAAGTTCCGCCCTTCTCCTGGGGTCACGAACGCTCTGAAGGCCACGACCTTCCAAAACGTGTCGCTGATCAAATCGATCGCTGAAGAGCACATGGTGGAGGTCAATGGACTGGTCATGCGGTCGATTATCGCAGGACGAGACTTGGGAACGCTGACCAAGGAATTGCAGGCGCGGTATGGCATCATCCGGCGCCGGGCCGCCTTCATCGCCCGGGACCAGAACAACAAGGCCACGGCCACCATCAACCGTACGCGGCAGATGGAACTGGGCCTGAAAGAGGCGATCTGGGTTCACTCATCGGCCGGTCGACACCCGCGGGAATCGCATGTGAAGGCCGGTCGCGAACGTCTTCGCTACGACCTGAGCAAGGGCGCCTTGATCGACGGACAATGGATACACCCGGGCGAACTGCCGAACTGCCGATGCACGTCATCGGTCATCATTCCGGGATTTGACGACTGACATGACCCATGCCCTCGCCTATGACCGTGTCGGCTCCGTCCGGATCACGGATGAAGACGGCCGCCTGTATATCGCCCGGACCCACATCAGCAAGGCGACGGTGAATGGATATTACGGGCGCGAGATCCCGAACGCCTCCACGCTCGGTCTCGATCCGAACCGGATCTACCAGCTTCTTCGTCACCCCGACGAACTGGAGCGCGCGGCGGCGTCGTTCAACAACATTCCGGTTCTGATCGAACATGTGCATGTCACGGCGGACACGCCACGCAAGGATATTGTGGCAGGATCGACCGGGTCGGATGCAGAATTCGCCGATCCGTATCTCGATAACTCGATGGCCATCTGGGATGGCGAGGCCATCGAACTGATAAAGAGCGGCGAGCAGCGAGAACTGTCCTGCGCCTACCGCTACGAGGCTGACATGACGCCAGGCACCTATCAGGGGGTGCCATACGACGGCGTCATGCGGAACATCCGGGGCAATCACGTTGCCCTGGTCGAAAAAGGACGGGCCGGATCAGATGTGCTCGTCGCTGACGCAAAACCCACAGGAGTGAAGACGATGCGGACTGCTGGCCAGTATCTGGCGCGGCTGAGTGCAGCCATTGCTTCCGGGAAGCTGGCCATGGATGCCAGCGAGGAAGACGCCAAGAAATGCATGGACGAGGAAAACTCGGGCGTGACGGAATCTGCCACCGAAGCGGACGACGAAGACGAAAACGAAAACGAAAAGAAGCCGGCCAAGGACGAAGGGCCGATGAAACCCGAAGGTGCGCGAAAGGCATCCGACAAATCCGCGAAGGACAAGGGCAAGGATGAGAAGCCCTGTGCCACCGATGATGACGATGACGGAGAAGGCGCAGAGGACGACGAGAAGGAGCGCAAGGCCAACGATGCCGCCATCCAGAAGCGCATCGACGCCGCGCTGGCGCATGACCGCGCTATCCGCAAGGGTGCCGACGAAGCCCGGCGGGCCGTACGCGCCCTTGTCGGCGACGTGATCGGCATGGACAGCGCCGGAGACATCTATCGCTACGCCCTGAAAGAGGTCGGCGTGCCCACCGATGGCGTGAACGATGCCGGACTGAAGGCGCTTGTCGGTGTCGCGCTCAATGCCCGCGCCGCACGAGTGCCAGTCATGGCATCCGATAGCGCCGATTTTTCCACCCGCTTCGGCGTTCCCACGCCACGCAAGCTTTAAGGAGAAACGCCGATGACTGGTTTCCCCAGTTCGGTCAACTATAACTGGCCCGTCGGCAATCCGGGCGATTGGGCCAGCACCAACCCCCGCCGCTCGACGCTGACCTGGCCGCTGGGCCTGCGCGCCGGCGCGGCTGCTGTGGCCATCGCTGCTTTCGCCTGGATCCAGCCCGACGGCGTGACGGTCCTGAACTCCGATCCGACCTCGGGCGGCGGCAGCGGCGCCTCTGCAACGGCCACGTTGACCGCCGAGGCGGTGTCCTCGATCGCCGTTACGGTTGGAGGGACAGGCTACCTGTTGCCGCCCACCGTCTCCCTGTCCGGCGGAGGCGGGACCGGCGCCACAGCGACCGCAACCGTCGTGAACGGTATCGTCACCGAGATCAACGTCACGAACGGTGGCAGTGGCTACACCTCAGCACCGGCCGTCACGCTGACGCCGGCCACAATCGCTCCGAGCATACCGGACGGCTTTGTGCCGCGCGAGCAGCAGGGCCTGACCACGCAGTATCTGCAGGAAGCCACAATGACCATCCCGCCCGGGTTTATGGTCACGCTGGCCGATGGCGGGGACCTGTTCTGCGTCTCGGCTACCGACGCCGCCCGCGGCCAGAAAGTCTATGCCTCTTTGACCGATGGATCCATCCAGACGAATGCGTCCGGCCAGACGATCTCCGGCTACATCGAGACGGACTGGCTCGTCTCTCTGGCCGCTCCGGCCGGCGACATCATTGCAATTACGAAAGGCGTCGTCTGATGACCTCTTCTTTTCGACAGGATGCGCCGCGCCTGGCGCTGGATTATGGTGTGATCCTTGAGGGCGTCCGGGACTATATCCCCGCCGGCGGCATCGTCATGGACGCAGACCCGGGCGTCGGGCAGTTTCCCTCTGTCACGGCACCCAATTCGGGCGTTCCATTCGCTTTCACCCAGTATGTCGATCCAGCCGTCATCAAGGCGTTCATCACGCCGACACGGGCCGCCGAGGTCTATGGCGAGGCGAAGAAGGGCGACTGGATCACCGATACGGCGCTGTTCCCGGTCGTCAGCCTGACCGGCCGCGTGGCGGCCTACGGTGACTCCAGCCAGGACGGAACGGCCGACGCGAACGCCAACTGGGTGAACCGCCAGTCCTTCCACTACCAGATCTGGACCCAGTGGGGCGAGCGCGAGATCGAGCGCATGGGTGCCGGAAAGCTGGACTGGGTCAGCCAGAAGAATCTGGGCGCCGCGTCCACGCTGAACAAGCAGCAGAACCTCGTGTATTTGTTCGGGATCTCCGGACTGGAATGCTACGGGGCGCTGAACGACCCCAGGTTGCCTGCCGCAATCCAGCCGACGGCGAAGGCCGGCAGCAGCGGAACGGTTACCGCCTGGACGGATACGTCCGATCCGGTCGCGGTGTACGGCGACATCATCGCCCTCTTCGGCCAGTTGAACAACCAGATGATGGGCGTTCTCACGCTGGAGACGCCGCTGACCCTGGTGCTTCCGACCGAGCGCCAACAGGCCCTGCTATATGCCAACAGCTACAACACGACGCTGCGCGATCTGATCTCCAAGTCCTTGCCGAACCTGAAGATCGAGACGCTTCCCGAAGCCGGCATCGTCATGAGCGGCGGCACGCAAACCGTCTGCAAGATGCAGATGTTCGTCGACACCATCGAAGGACAGAAGTCCGTCACCACGGCGTTCACCGAGAAGCTGCGTGCGCACGCGGTCGAGCGCTATTCCTCGAACTTCCGCCAGAAGAAGTCGCAGGGCACCTGGGGGACCATCTGGTTCTACCCGATGGCCTGCGCCACCATGGAGGGCATCTGATCCATGACCACGCAACAGCAGGCGACCCGCAGCGGCAATACGGTATCCGTCATGTGTCGGATGCCATCCGGTCTCGTCTTGTCTCTCTATGACGAAGCCGAAATCCAGGCGCGCTCCGAAGCGTCGAAGCGCGGTTTCCCGAACATGGCGCCGATGCAGCCGAAGGCCACCGTGCGGCTGAAGGGCGCCAAACATGACCCACGCTTCCACATCCGCGACAATCGCATGCTGGGCATGGTGGGGCGTACTGAGGTCGATGCGGACTTCTGGGCCGCGTGGACGAAGCAGAATTCGTCCTATTCGCCCTTACGCGCCGGTCTGATCTTCGCCGAGCGGACAGGAGCGCGCGCGCAGGATGCGATCCGTGAGCGCTCGGACGAGCGCACCGGCTATGAAGGACTCGACCCTGAAAATCTCCCGGTGGTGGGCGTCACACAGCGCGAAGAGGACGGCTGATGTCGGACACGGTCACGCCGGGTATCGTCACGTTCGACTATGCGGCGTGGTCGGCCCGTTTCCCCGTCCTGGTCCCCGCGGTGAATGCGACGGCGGCCTCCCTTTACTTTGAAGAGGCCACGCTATTCCTGGACAATTCGTCCTATAGTCGCTGTCGCAGCGTAGGGAGGCGGACGCTCCTGCTCTACCTCCTGACTGCGCATCTTGCCCAACTGAATGTTCAGATCGGCCAGGGCAACATGGTTGTGGGGCGTGTGTCGAGCGCATCCCGCGGCAGCGTGTCAGTCGGCGCCGACATGGGCACGCAGCCTGGGTCGGCAGCCTGGTTCAACCAGACGCCCTATGGAGCGGAGTTCTGGGCGGCGACCGCGTCCCTTCGTCAAGCCGCGTTCATACCCGGCCGGCCGCAACGACCGAGGATATGGCCCTAATGGCAACAAAAATCATTCGCGGAGGCGATACTCTTCGCCGCACGTTGCAGACCTTGGCGGCCAAGGTGGATCGCGGCGCGACGCTGAAGGTCGGGTTCTTCGAGGATGCGACCTATGGCGATGGAACGCCAGTGGCGGCGGTCGGCGCTTACAATGAGTTCGGCACCAGGACCATTCCGCCGCGCCCCTTCATGCGGAACATGGTCGCGAACAACCAAGACCAATGGGGTCGCCTGCTGGGCGCGACGCTCAAGGCGACCGGAATGGATGCTGAGCAGGCCTTAGATATGGCAGGCGAGAAGCTGGTCGCGCAGATGCAGAAGGAGATCCAGGCCCTTCAGGATCCACCGCTCGCGCCCTCGACCATCGAGAGCCGACTCCGCAGCGATAAGAAGCGTGGCACGCTCAAGACGGTCAATATGGCAACAGCGGTAAAGCCCCTGATCGATACCGGCCACATGCTGAACTCGGTGGCCAAGAAGGTCGAGAGCAAATGAACATCTTCGCAGCGGCCGGTGGCGCCACAGCGGCGGTCAACCCCTCAATCCAGGCAACACTGAAGCAATCGACAGGATCGACGCCTGGCCCGGGCTTCAGGCCGATCCCGACCTACGCCGAGATCCCTGTAATGATCGAGGTGCAGGCGCTGTCGTCTCAGGATCTTCAGCAGGTCGAGAACATCAGCCAGCAGGCCGACATGCGTATCGTCTACGTCGTCGGCGAGGTCAGGGGCATTGCCCGAGGACCGCAAACTGGCGGCGACATGTTCAATTTCTACGGGTCCGACTGGCTGGTGACCCAGCAGCTCGAAGAATGGGGCGCCGGCGAATGGTCCAAACTGGTAGTAACCCGGCAGACACCGTCACCGTCAATCTGACCGAAGACGATATCCTCGAGCAGGTCGGCAACTGGCTCCTGACCATTCTGCCGATCACGGCCGACCAGATCGTTGCCGGCCAGCAGAATCAGGTTGCCGCCCCCCTGGGTCTCTTCGTCACCATGACGATCGTTGGCCGAAAACGGCTGGCAACGAACGCCTGGATCTATGCAGCGACCACCAAACAAACGACGACGCCGTGGCAGATTTCGGTGCAGGTCGGCGTCTTCGGTCCCGGTGCTGGCGACGCGATCCAGACCCTGACATCGCTGTTCCGCGACCCGATCGCCGCCGACTTCTTTGCGGCATGCGGCTTTCCCATCGCTCCTCTCTACGCCTCGGACGCACGCCAGACCGCCTTCATCTCCGAGGCCAGGCAATATGAGGACAACTGGAACGCCGACCTGAATTTCCAGGTCAATTACGTCCTCACCACACCCATCCAGACGGCGACCTCCGCCACCGTCGGCATCATCAACGTCGGCGCAACCTACCCACCAGAGTGAGAACATGGCCGGGATTCCCATTTCCTCCGTTGTCTCCGTCACGCCCAGCGTTCTTGCCGCGGGCAGTGGCATTTCCTTCCTGAACGGCCTTGTCCTGACCGAGAGCGGAACGCTCACGCCGGGGCAGGTCATGACGTTCACAAGCGCGACGGCTGTCGCTGCGCAGTTCGGCGCGACGTCGGCCGAAGCCAAGATCGCCAACGTCTATTTCTCGGGGTTCACTGGCGCAACCCAGACACCGGGAACGCTGCTGTTCGCCGGGTATTCGGCCGCCGCAACCGGCAGTGGCGCGACGGCGACCGCGGAACTGACGTCGGAGGCTGTCAGCGGCGTCACGGTGACCGCCGGCGGTTCGGGCTATGAGGTCACGCCGACCGTCACGCTTTCGGGCGGCGGCGGCACCGGAGCGACTGCGACGGCCACGGTCAGCGGGGGGATCGTCACGGCTATCAACGTGACCAACGGCGGCAGCGGTTATACTGCCGCTCCGACTGTGACCATCACGCCGGCGGCATCCGACGACGTTCCGGGCTTTATGGATGCCCTGACCGACACTACCCTGAATTGGGCCGCATTCACCACGGCGTTCGAGCCCACCCTTGCCGACAAGCAGGCGTTCGCGACGTGGACGGGGGCCCAGAACAACCGGTTCCTCTATGTGGCCTGGGACACCGATGCGAACGCAACGGTGCAGGGCAATACGACGTGCTTCGGGGCATGGCTCAAAGCGCAGACCTTGTCGGGGTCCATGGCGGTCTATCAGGATCCGCTCGCCGCGGCGCTCGCCCTGGGCTGGATGGCGTCGCTCGATTTCGGCGCCACCAATGGCCGCTACACACTGGCCTTCCGCAATAGCGGCCTGGTGACCGCGGCCGTTACCGACGGCATAACCGCGGCGACGCTTCTGGCCAACGGCTACAATTTCTATGGGGCCTATGCCGGGTCGACGGGTTCGTTCGTGTTCTTCAGCAACGGTTCAGTCAGCGGCCCGTTTGCGTGGGCGGACAGCTTCATCGATCAGATCTGGCTGAACGGCTCGTTCCAGGAAGACATGATCAACCTGCTGATGAGCGTCGGACAGATTCCCTATGACGAGACCGGTGACGCGCTGCTGTCGGCAGCCGTGCTGGATACGATCAATCAGGCCGTGACCTTCGGTGTCATCCGGTCTGGCGTCACACTCACCGCCCTCCAGGCGCAGCAGGTCAACAGCGCAGCCGGTCGGCCGATCGACACCACCCTGTCGACGCGTGGCTGGTATTTCCTTCCTGGCGCGTCTACCGCGCCCGCGACCTCGCGCGCTGCCCGCACGTCGCCGCCCTGCTCCTTCTGGTACACGGATGGGGGTTCGGTGCAGTCCATCAATCTGGCTTCGGTGGAGATCCAGTAATGTCTTCGTGGGATATCACGTCTGCCAACAGCGTCTTCACCATGACGGCCGGCAGCCTCATTCCTGTGCCGTTCGTGCTTTCGCAATATTCGGCCGATCGGGCCTTCGAAGCCGAATCCGTCGAGAGCGCCGAGACGCAGATGACGATCGACGGCAAGCTGCTGGGCGGTTGGGTTCCCAATCCGTTCAACATGACGATCCAGCTTGCGGCCTCGTCCGACAGCTACGCCATGTTCGAGATGATCGCGGAGTATGAGCGCGTGCAGATGACGAAGCTGCGCCTTGGCGCGCTCATTTCCCTCCCGTCGATCGGGCGGAAGTTCACGCTGAACGGAGGCTTCCTGCTGTCGATCGTGCCGCTTCCGTCGGCCGGCCGCGTGCTTGACGCACGACCCGTCCAGATCCGGTGGGAATCCTGCGTGGGGGCCGCGCTGTGATCCGAGAAAGCACCTACACCATCGAGGATGACGGCGCCGATCGAGGCAAGGTCTTCATCATCCGGCGCATGACCGCTGTCGAGGGTGACAGGTGGGGGCGTGCCTTCATGCACGCTGCCACGGCCGCGCTGCCCGAGGCAGAGGCGAAATCCGTCGCCTCTCTTGGGATCGCTGGAGCCGCGATGAGCGGAGCCGGCATGACCATTCTGCGCAACCTTGATCCCAAGGACGCCGAGCCCTTGCTGGACACGCTGCTTCGGTGCGTAGAGATCCAGTCCGACCCAACCAACCCGACAACCCGAGTGAAATACCCGCTCTGGCTTCAGCAGGTCGAGGAAGTCGAGACGATCGGCGCGATCCAGGAACAGGCATTCGAGTTCAACACGGGTTTTTTCAAGGGCGTCGTCCGCTCGATCTCCCGAATGGGGCAGCGCACGGCGTCCGACTCGCAGAATACAGCAACGTCAGCCCCCTGATCGGGGCTGTCTGCCGGTCGAAGCGCGCGAATCTGATCGAACTGCAGACGATCTACGACATCGAGGACCTGTACGACCTGGCCGAGATGGCGGCCGTCGACGCGTTCAATCAGGAACAATTGGCTAAGGCTGCTCAGGGGTCAAAATGACGGCTACAACGATCGACGAACTCGTGGTTGCCCTCGGTCTCGACCCGGCAGAGTTCAAGAAGGGCACCAAGGACGCCGAGGAAATCCTGAAGCGGTTCCAGACCGTGAGCGTCAAGGCGGCGAAGGAATCGCAGGCCCAGGCGAAGCACATGACGGAATCGATCGGCGCCGTGCGCGACAAGGTGCTGGGACTGTTCGCGGCGTTCACCGCCGGCGCCAGCATGCGTGACTTCTTCCGCGACGTGTCCGGCGCGACGGTCGAATCCCACAATCTGGCCCAGTCCCTGGGTGTCTCCACGCAGGCACTCAACCGATGGGAGGCCGCCTCCCGGTATGCGGGAGGAACGGCGGACGGTATCCGCCAGACCTTCCAAGGACTGAATAACGAGCTGCAGGACTACCAGCTTTATCACCGCATGGGCGCTCATATGCAGGTGATGGCTGCCCAAGGCGTATCGCTGCTGGATGAGCAGGGGAACGTGCTCACACCGGACAAAGCAGTGAGAAATATCACCCGCTACCTGCAGGGCATCCATGACACGCGTGAGCGCTTTACAATGGGAAGGCGCTTCGGCATTGCCGATGGCGCTTTACCCCTGATAACCGGCGGAACACAGGCAGAGGATGCCTATCTGGGCGAAGCCGGTCGCAACGGTGTCGGCCCCACCCGGCAGCAGGAACAAGCACTACGCGATTTGGCTCGGGCACAGGCAGAGGCGGATTCGTCATATCAATCCCTGCGCCAGACGATCGCGGCGGCGTTCGCGCCAGAGATGACCATGGCGACGAACGCCATCAGGGGTCTGACGAACGAGATCCGACATCATCCCCGCGTGGTCAAGGCGGCGTTCGCGGGCGTCGGCGCCGCCGCGCTCGCGCTCGGGGCGGCATTCTCAGGCCCTCTCGTCGTCGGTTTCGCTGCCGCGAATGCGGGCGCCCTGACCATGGCCGGGGCATTTGCTGGGGTGACCGCGGCAGGCACCTTCCTGTTCGACGACATCTCATCATGGCTGCATGGCGGGAAGGCCCGCTTCGCAGACTTCTACCAGACTGTGGCAGATGTCTGGCACGATCTGGAGCGCGACGGCGCGCGGGCATGGTCACATATCAAGGCTGGCGGAACTGAGGCGTGGGAAGCGATCCGGTCCCTCTTCGTCGGAGACTCCGATGAGATCCGGTCCCAATGGGGCGCCTTGACCGGTGATTTATCGGGGTCCTGGGAGTCCTTTGTCTCCAAGATCAAGAGCGGCGGACCGGAGGTTCTGGACGCGCTCAAGCAGGCATTCCGTGAGGCCCTGGCGTGGCTGAGGGACGCATTCCTGGCGGCAATCCATGGGCGTTCCGCAGTGGAACACGGCGCTGCCCGGTCGGCGACGGCCGTAGGTGAAGGCGTGCGCCATGCCGCGCAGGACGTCGGCCATTATGTCGCTGATCGCGCTTCCGCAATCAGGGGTGCTTTTTTGCCCCGCGGTATCCGGAACAACAATCCCGGCAACCTGAACTTCATGCGTCAGTCAGGTGCCGTCCTTGAAAATGGTCAGCATGCCCGGTTCGCCGCCTTCGCCACCATGGACGACGGCATCCGCGCGCTGCGTGACCAGCTAGGTCGTTACGGCGATCGTGGGCAGGACAGCATCCGGTCCATCATCGCCAAATACGCGCCCGCCGGCGAGAACAACACGGCGGCTTACATCGCCTCGCTGTCGCGATCGATGGGGGTTTCGGCGGACGCGCATCTGAACATGCATGATCCGGCAGTGCTGCGCCGGATGATCGCGGGGATCTCGCGCATCGAGAACGGGGCCGGATATCTCGAGCAGGGGCAGATCGATCGGGCTATCGGATACGGCGCGCCGGCGCGGATGGCGTCCAATACCACCCACATCGAGAACCATGTCACCGTTCACGCGCCCAGCGGAAATCCAAGGGCGATCGCGCAAGCCGTCGCCCAGCGCCTCAATCCGCAGGGCATGGGCATGCATGCCAATCTCGGTGTGACGGCGTAACGAGGGGCCTATGGTCATCAGCGTGCCCAAACCGGCGTTTCCAGACGTCCCGAACGCACTTGGCGTTCCGGCTATGATCCGCAACCCTGTTGCGGTCGCCGAGACCGAAGCATCGGTGATCGCCGGTGACCTGATCGAGACTCTGATTCTAGATCAACATGGTCCGTGGGGGATCTATGACAAGACAGGGAAGAAGATCGCGGCATCGCAATATTTCCTCGGACTTGATTTCTCCAAGGAATATCGCGTCAGCGACGCTCCGATGGAGCAGGGCGCATTCCAATCCTACAACAAGGTCGAAACGCCCTTCCTGGCGCGCGTGACTCTCGCCTGCGACGGAACCGGCTTTTTCGGCTTCGGCGGGTCCAGCGCGTTCGGCTTCGGGAGCACAGCCGGAGAAACTCGCCAGGCATTCCTGGCGGCGATCGCAGCAGCCGTCTCGTCCACCGATGTGTTCAGCATTGTGACGCCCGACGCGACCTATGTGAACTCCAATTTGGTCCATTACGACTATACCCGGACCCATCGCCAAGGCGTGTCGCTTTTGGCCGTCACCGTCGGCTTTCAGGAGATCCGAACCGGGGCGATCAGGCGCTTCGCGCATCCCCAAACTCCGGATGGAGCCGAAACCACCAACACGGGTCTTGTCCAGGCGCAAACGCCGACATCTGCACAGGCGGCCCCGGCGTCGACGGCGGGGGTGAACTGATGCTTGTCGTCCCGGTGAACGCCACCCCGACGCAAACCCTGTCCGTCGTCCTGAATGGACAGAACTGTTCGATGCGCATTTTTCAGACGGATAATTATGGCCTCTACCTGGACCTCTATCTCGATGATGCGCTGATCGTCGGCGGGCGGCTCTGTCTCGACCGGACCTGGATCGTGCGCGCAGCCTACAGCGACTTCGTCGGGGACCTGATGTTCATCGACCAGCAGGGCATCAGCGACCCGACCTATGATGGGCTGGGGGATCGCTTTCTTCTCTATTATTCAGAGCCTTCTTCGACATGATCGACTCCTTCCAAAAGCGACACCTCGATCAGATCTTCAATCTTGGAAAAGGTCAGTTCGGCCAGAGTGGATCATCGGAAGTTCGTCTGGCTGGGCACAGAGTCTCGGCGACCATCCAGACTTATGGGGGGCTCTTCGGCAGCGAGGCGCAGATCCGCGTCTTCGGCATGCGCCAGAGCGAGATGAACACCTTGACGCAACTCTATCGTGTCGCGAACACCGAAGGGGGGCGACTGAATACTGTCACCCTTCTGTCGCGGTCAGGACAAGAGAAGGCACAAATCGCTTTCAAGGGCGTCATCGTCCAGGCGTGGCAGGATCTGTCGGGCATGCCGGAAACGTGCATGACCATCGTCGCGCAACCGAATGCCTTCATGATTATGAAAGCCGCTCCCGCAATAAGCTTCCGGGGACCGGTCAAAGTGGCCGATATCGTAAAAAAAATACTGACGTCCTGCGACCCCGATTACAAACTGGTCAATGACGGTGTCAACGCAATCCTAACCGATGTATCTGCTCCAGGTGATGCGGCCAGCCAGTTGGATGAACTGGCGAATGCTGTTCCGTTTCAGAGATATTTCGATGGGGTGACATACTGGATCTGGCCGACGGACCGGCCATTGTCGGGCAACGCCGCTCTTGTTTCCTCCGAGACTGGCTTGATCGGCTACCCGTCCTGGACAGGGAATGGAATATCCTTCTCGACCATTTACAATCGGTCGATCAGCTTCGGACGCATGGTCAATCTTCAAACCGACATCACGCCCTTCAATGGATCGTGGGCGATCGTCTCGAAAATCGACAATCTTGAATCCGAGGTAATAGGCGGCATGTGGATGTCCCAGATTGAAGCACAGATCCTTCCCGGCATGCTGAAGGCTGGCCCGTGATGCAGGACGCATATATGGGCGCACGCAAGCCAGGCGACGATACAGGAGCGATCAATGCCATCGACTTCTTGGTTAGGCAGCGCCTATCGAAGATGGCGGGAGCGACGCTTGTTCAGGTCAAGGCGGTGAATGGAACCGGCGTGAACCCGGTTGGGTTCGTCGACGTTCAGCCGCTCGTGTTCCAGATCGATGGATATGGGAATCTCATCCCAAGTGTCATGCAGACGAATGTCCCATATTTCCGGCTCCAAGGCGGCCAGAGCGCCGTCATTTGCGACCCGGCGATCGGAGATATCGGCCTGTGCATCTTTGCGCGTCACGACCTTTCCAACGTCAAAGCGACCCGGGCGCCAGCCGGGCCGGGAAGCCGCCGACAGCACAGTTGGTCGGATGGCCTCTACCTGGGCGGATACCTGAACGGCACCCCAAACGAATACATTTGGATGACCGGCAGCGGGGTGAAAGTAAAGACAGCCGGCGCGTTCGAGGTCGACGCGGCTCAGGCCGTGTTCAACTGCCCGGTGCAGGTGAACGGCACGATCAACGCAACCGACGACGTGACGGGCGGCAGCATCAGCTTGGACAACCACACCCACACCGGAGTCCAGCCGGGTAGCGGGTCGACGGGGAAGCCTCAATAGCCCCCTCGCCCCACTCTTGGCACCGTCGACGTCACGCTGGCGCTGGATCTCGCCGGCGGCATGGCCGGACTGATAGAACGACAGTTGTGCGCCAGCCCGCGGCGGAAGGGGAATCTCACGCAAGCGTCGGGTAAGCCGACGATTCCAGTATCGATTTTCCTTATTCCCAAACGCTTGGGTTTATGCTATGAAATGGCCATGCCAACGATCATCCGCGCTTACGGCTTTCGAGTGACGATCTATCCGAACGATCATCGGCCGCCGCATGTTCATGTGATTGGCGCCGGTGGCGAGGCCGTAATCGAAATTGGGAAGGCGGCTCAAGTCATTCGTGTCGCTGGCTTCAAAGCCCGTGATTTGACGCTGGCGATATCTCTTGTCGAAGACAATGCGGCGCTTCTGCTGCGCGAATGGGAGAACATTCATGGTAACCGAGAGTGAACTTCGCCGCGCCGAAGCGGCGATGGACGAATATCTGTCGCAAACCCCCCAGGCAACACAGGCCCGCTATATCCGAAGCCGCCGCCGCCTGCTTGTCACGCTCAACAATGGGGTGGAATTGACGGTCCCGACTGATCTGATCGAGGGGTTGAAGGGGGCCACGCCGGCGGATCTGTCAGCAATCGAAATCACGCCGCTCGGGACGGGACTGCACTGGCCGAACTTGGATGCTGACGTGTCCGTTGAGGGGCTGATGCAGGGGATTTTTGGCTCGCGAAAGTGGATGGCCCAGCAGATGGGGCGCACCGGCGGATCTTCCCGCAGCGTAGCGAAAGCAACAGCCGCGCGTGAGAACGGAAAGAAAGGCGGCCGTCCACGCAAGACAGCGTGACGCAAAAAGGGGATCATATACTGCTGCAGGTGGCTTCATTGCTCTTGTGCCGCACCCGCAGCCGATTCTATCAGGCGCGCGCGGCAGTGCCGGCAGGAATGATGGAGCCAGAAGCGGCGCTAGGACGGACACCGCCGCTTATGACACCGCGAATGACACAGCTAGTCGCGGAACTGGCGCAGCGGAATGTAAGGCACGCGCCCAGCTTCGCCAAGGCGGCTGGCCCTTTTTCTCGACCATGGCGATATGTTCGCCGCGTCAAGCGTGAGACGGTATTCCTTCGTCTTCTGAGGGCGAGATTTTGAGCTTTCCGATTTGGGAACGCTCAATCAGCCTTCAACGGGCTGGCGTTCTTTGTGGCCCTACACGCTGGGCTCTGGGGTCTTGAGCCGAATCTTTGGTGATCAGTCTTCGGCTCCGCCCGGCAGCCATCCCTCGGTCAACATCTGGTCGGCCGTCCAGATCGGCGCCTCAGGGAAGGCATCGAGTCCAGTCTCGGTGATCGCCTTCGTAAGCCCTTCGCTCCATGCCTCCTCGAGCCAGTCTGGGTCGATCAGCGATGCCTTAAGGCTTGGCGTCCTCTTCAGGGCCAGCCGGATACGTCGCCGCTGCTCGCGGATCGAACCGGACCAAGATGCCGACCGAAATGCCGGCTGATAGAGCCATTTGAGCAGGTGAGTAACCAGCATCGCCATGCGGCTCGCCAATTCGCGCTGCTCGCCCTTGCCCACGTCTTCGATCTCGTCCGCGATATGCTCGATATCGAGCTTGTCGAATTGCCCGGCGCGAATGAGCCGCGCCTGCTCGGCAGCCCATGCGACGATGTCCTGATCGTAGCTGACCGTCATGGTCGTGGTCCCTTGTGTGTCTGACTGGCGCCGTAGTATCGATCACGAGGCGAGTGCGTGGCGGGTCAATGAGCGGCGAAGCTCAGTGACGGTGCCCCCACCGAAGGGCTGCGATGGAGATCAATCCGATAACGATTACGGCGATCGGAGGGCCAAAATCCAATATATCTCTCGGGCTCATTCTTTCAGACTCCGTAAGTTGGTGCGGGCAATAGCATGGGTCGCCAATCCGGCCGTCAGCTTGATCTGCTCATTCTGCGTCAGCTTCGAGGGCTGCGAATCTTTGGGTCGCGGGATCACGCTTCGCCATAACACGGATCACGGAGTGGGTGTGAATCGGCCGCCCTTTTCATTTGACACCCGGTCCGCGAACCATCTATGGTTCTTGACGCCATACTTGCGTCCAGAGCCGTCCTTCGGGGCGGCTTTTTTTGTTGCAGAGGCCAGATGCAAACCCTCCTGCTCGATCGCACGACGTGGGATTTGGTATCTGACGCCAGCGGAAACATAGCGGTCGCGTCGGAACCGTATTCCCTGGCTCAAGACGCGTCGAGCTATGTCCGGACATTCTCCAACGAATGCTGGTTCAACCAGGATCTTGGCATCCCATTCTTCGCCCAGATCCTGGGATATTTGCCGCCGGCGAATCTGGTCCGATCCTACATCATCAGCAATGCGGAGCAGGTGCCTGACGTCGCGTCGGCGCAGTGCTTCTTCACAGCATTCAACGCTCGCGCCCTGAGCGGGCAAATCCAGATCACCAGCGTAACCGGAGCGACCGCGAGTGTCGGGTTCTAGCACGTCCCTAACCACGTCAGTGCCGGACATCACGTTCTCGGCCGCCGGACCCGTAGCCCCCGCGGTAACGGATGTCGTCACAGGGACAGAGAGCGATATCAATGGTGCGTTCGGCGGCACGCTGAACATGGACGACCGGACGCCTCAAGGTCAGCTTGCAGGCTCTCTGGCGGCCATCATCCAGGACAAGAACGGCGCGTTCCTTTCCCTGACCGCTATGGTCGACCCCGCGACATCGTCGGGGATCTGGCAGGATGCTATCGGCCTCATCTACTTCATGACCCGCCTGCCCGCCACGGCCACGACCGTGGCATGCATTTGTGCAGGCGCGCCGGGCACGGTCATCAATCAAGGAACGCTCGCCCAGGATACCTCGGGCAACACATACACCTCGTCTGCTGCGGCAACGATATCGGCATCGGGATCGGTTACCGTCCAGTTCGCTTGCACGACGACCGGTCCGATCCCTTGCGCTTCGGGTGCTATTTCTCTGGCGCAATCCGTGCCAGGATTGACCAGCGTGACGAATCCATCCGAAGGCGTGATCGGGTCTGACGTCGAAGCCGCGCGGCATTCGAAGCGCGCCGGCAGCAGACCGTGGCGGCCAATTCCGCCGGAATGAACGCCTCGGTCTTGGGAAATATCCTCGGCGGCTCCGGCGCGCCTGGCGTGCCTGGCGTCACTGACGCGTACGTGGTCGATAACCCGACGAACGAGGCGCAGACCATCGGTGGCGTCTCTGTGGCCGCCAATTCGCTTTATTGCTGCGTTGCCGGCGGCGCACCATCCGATATCGGCGTCGCGATTATCCAGAAGAAGCCGCCAGGCTGCTCCTACACTGGTGGCACGTCGGTAACCGTCCAAGACCCTAACCCGGTCTACGGAGGCAATGGGCCGAGCTACAATGTGCTCTATGACGTTGCGCAACCGACGCCGATCTACATCAACGTGGTGATCGTGAACTCAACTTCGGTTCCATCCACCGCACTGGAAGATATCCAGGTGGCGGTCATCAATGCCTTCACCGGATCGGATGGTGGCACGCGGGCACGGATCGGCGCGAAACTGCTTGCCAGTCGCTACATGGCCGGCATCATCGCGCTTGGCGCATGGGCACAGGTGGTCGAAATCACGATCGGCCTGGCAGTGAACCCGGTTGGCTTCACGGCCCAACTGAACATCAATCAGGTCCCGACGATCGCTGATGCCAACATAACGATGAGCCTAGCATGACATGGACAATGTCCAGCAGACGATCATCTCGCAATATGCGAATTCACCGACGATCAATGCGCTGATTGAAGCTTGGAACCAGTCGATCGACCCATCGAGCGATATCCAGAACTTCTATGACCTGATTTGGAACGTCCAGACCGCCACCGGGTACGGCCTGGACGTCTGGGGCAGGATCGTCGGTGTGGGGCGGGTGCTCCAGGTCGCGAACACCTCCTACATCGGATTCGCCCAGCAGTCGCCAACCGTCACGACGTTTGGATCTGGTATCCTCTACAGCGGCGGCGCCACCACAGGGAATTACTCCCTGACCGACGATGCCTATCGCCAACTCATCATGGCGAAGGCGGCGGCGAATATCACGAACGGGTCGATCACCTCGATCAATGCCATCCTGGCCATCCTCTTTTCCGGCCGCGGGGCTTGCTACGTCGCAGACAGCGGCAACATGACGATGACCTATGTTTTCGAATTCGTCCTGACGCCCGTCGATGTGTCTGTGGTCGTGACGTCCGGCATCCTGCCCAGGCCCGCGGGCGTGCAGATATCGTACCGCCAGACGGCGACCGGCACCACTCTCGACAATGATTTTTACCTCGACGTCAGTCCCATGTCGTAGGCAGCGATCCCATGAAACAGTCCGACTTCCCGACCAAGATCTCCGTTCCATTCGCGAGCGGAGCGGGAAACGCTTACATCCGCCAGATTCCTACGGCCTCTCAGATCTCCACCGATCCTGGTGCGGCGTCGTTAACGGACGGGTTTCCGCCCCAGACATTCCAGCCCTTAGGCTCGGGCGGAACCCCGCAGGACGGGAGAGACGTCAACGGCATCCTCAACATGACGTCTGCGGTCGATCAGGCATTTTGCGCGGGAAACTGGCCGCAGTTCGATACGGCATTTGCTACGGCGATCGGCGGATATCCGGCGGGCGCGGTGCTCGCCGGGTCGACGCCGGGGCAGTTCTGGGTTTCGACCGCGGACAACAACACGACGGTGCCGGGCGCATCAGGTGCTACTTGGCAGTCATTGTTCGCAGGCCTTCAGCCGGCCCTCGGCTTCACCCCCGTCCAGCAGGGCGGCGGAGCAAATCAAGGATCCAACAAGGTCTATCTTGGATGGGACAACACTGGATCCGGTCGCCTCCGGTATCAGATCGACAATACGGACGAAGAAGATCTCGCCAACTACGCGGATGTGACTGCCGCCCAAGCCGCAGTCAACCCCGGACGCCTGATCGCGACACAGCAATTCACCGCTAGCGGCACCTACACGGCGCCCACCGGCGCAACGGCGAACAGCAAATTCCGAGTTCGCGGCACGGGGGGCGGAGGCGGCGGTTACTACGCCGGCGGCGTACCTGCTGGGCAGGCGAATCCATCTGGTGGCGGCTCGGCCGGGTCTTCGTTCGAGGCCTGGTTCACCTACGCCGAATTGTTCGGCAGCACATCGGCGACGACCGTCCCGGTGACCGTCGGCGCCGGCGGCGGCCAGGCGAGCAATGGCGGACAGACCAGTATTGGCAACGCCGTGATCGCTCCAGGCGGAATCTCCGCGCCGGCGCCCAATAGCAACAGCTCGTCCGTTCTGAGTTCGGGGGCGCCGTCACCCGCATTTTGCTCGTTCCCCGCAGGATCATTCAATTTGGTGGTCAATCTGCCTGGAGCGCCCGGCGGGTTCGGTATTGCGATCGACCCATCCGGCAGCTTTTACGGGTTCTCCGGCTCCGGCGGCTCTGGGCCGTTTGGGCTCGGCGGTAGCTCAGTAGGGACGGGCAGCGCTGGCAACGGGGGTTCCGTCGGTGCGGGGGGATCTGGGGCGTGCCCTACCGTTGCGTCGTCGGGAAACTCTCCAGGGGTCTCCGGCGGGAGCGGGGGCGCAGGGTTTGTCGAGATAGAATGTTACAGCGCGTGAGGCACCCGACATGGCCACAGCAACACAATATGCAGTCTATTACACCACCGAGACTGACGGCGGCGCGGCTGGTTACGTCTGGAACCGCGTGATGTGGGACGGATCGTCCACCTGGGCGCCCCCAGCCGGTAGCGCCGCCGTCGCAGACCCGACCGCCCAATATCCGATCGGCAGCACCTACACGGCGCCTACGTCGTGATTGTCAGAGGCACGACATGATCCGAATCCTCACAGCAACCCTGCTGTGCTGCACCCTGGGCATTGGGGCTGCGCACGCACAGTCCCAGATCGTGCCGTTCGCTCCGGGCACCGTGCTCACGGCGGCGGCGCTCAACACGATGCAGCAGGGCAAGGCAGACCTGTCCGGCCTCACGGCCGAGATCCAGCGTGCAACGGAGGCCGAGGCGGGGCTGGTGCTGCGGCAAGGCGGAGCGTCGACCAATCAGACGTTGACGGCGCCGGCAATTAATGGCGGGACCGTCACTAGCGCAACAATAAGCTCTTCGCCGTCCATTTCCAGCACAACGACCGTCTCAGCGGGTAGCTATGTCACCGAACAATTCATTGTTGTTCCTGATTCTCTGAAGATTCCTGCAGATGGATCGGACGATGCGCCTTCGATCCAACGCGCGATAAACTCAGCCACCAGCCACGGAGGCGGGGTAAGGATTAAATTCCTTCCACGTGTTTACAATATTGCCTCGCAAATTTCTGCGCTTAATCCGGGCGTGTTTGACTGCGTCCCATCGTCTCTCCAGCAGGCAAATGCGCTTGGGGGAGGCACGATATTCAGCATTTCGTCGTCCTTCATTGGCTCTACCGCGTCTCCATTTCTTTTTACAGGATCTGGCGTGATCGGCACCAAGATACGGGGATGCGAGATCTATGAGGGACAGCCTCCATCTGCAAATCCATCGCCCGGGGGCTCGATACCGTCGTGGACGCCGAACAATTATCCGCCCGTCTTTGACGTTGAAACGGTCCCTGGAAGCATCGAGTTCAGTGATTTGACGTGGATGGGCGTGACGAGGGGTATTCATGCTGATTTCTCAGGACGAGTGAGCATATACAATCAGTTCGGGCAAGTTTACATTTATCTCTCCGACATTCATCATTCATATGATGTGGACCGTATCTATAATATACACGAATGGGATTACGTCTCGGGTGGACTAGATGTCTTAAAATACCAACAAACCAATACGAACGTTATACAGCTTGGGCGTGTCGATAGCCCCATGCTGGATAAAATATTCGTATTTGGGGTGGCGTCCGGGGTCAGGACCCTTGCAGACGGATCGGCTGCCGACGCTACCGGCGCGACACGGCCAGGCGGCACAGCAACCAAAGTCCAGATCGGGACGATCGATTGCGACCAGGGATTACGGTGTGTCTGGAATGGTAGTGATGGGGCATCATTCCAGATCGATCAAATGGAAACCCAACATCTCGATCTGACGGCAGCGACGCCGGCGGCTATTGCAAACAGCGGAGATATCGCTCTCGACGGCAGCGCGTTTGTCCAGTTTGGTCGGATTTACACGCAGCACCCTGCTGTCGCGTCCATCGTGTTTAATTCGACGTCAAATTGTAGTGTCGTCCATGGGGGCAGTCTGATCATCGATGATCATGATTTCAACGATGGCACCATGTATGTGACGTCAGGGGCATCGTGCTCAACGGGATCCACGAAGAACGTCATTAACCTGGCTGTGCCCCCCGAGCGCTATTACGGATCTGGATCAGCGCCCGCGACCTATCAAAACGGATCGCCCAACCAGACCCTGACGTGGGCCACTCAGACCGCTAGCCAGAATTGATGCCGCCCACCGGGCGGCTTTTTTATTGGAGGGCCGGATGGCCGACGAGACTGCCGATTATATCCGGCGGCCGGAATTCGACGCGATGCGCGAGGACGTGCGCGACATTGACCGTCAGATCGCAATCCTGAAAAACGAGGTCAGTAGCACGAAGGCGGACCTGCAGGACCTCAAGCAGGGACTGCGAGACCTGCTGGCGGAGGTCAAGAAGAGCCAGTCCCTGCGCGGTATCATCAACGGGGGGTGGGCGGCGGTTGGAACCGGGTTCGCACTTGGTGCGGCCAAGCTGCTGGGGCTGGCGCCATGACCGGTCTGATCAGCGACATCAAGGCCCGCATCATCCTGCCCGTCCTGGCGGCGCTGGCATTACCCGGCGATCCAGTCGCACGCCTGCAACTGGCGACCGGCATCGGCAATGCCGAAACCGGATACCGGACCAAGGTGCAGGAAGGCGGCCCCGCGTTGGGGTTTTGGCAGGTAGAGCCGCGCACTCACGACGACGTCTGGCGCAATTTTCTGGTCGTCGAGCCCCCCTTGAGACAGGTCGTGCTGGGATATCTGCCCGCACGATTTAGAGGGCAGCCGGTCGGCGCCGCGCCGGCAATGATCGAGTCGGACGCTTATGCCGCCGCGATGTCGGCGATCGTGTTTTGGCGCAGCCCCGTGCCCCTTCCGCCGCGCGGCGACGCGGCATCTCAATGCCGAGCGTGGAAGGCCGGCTACAACACGTCCCTCGGCGCCGGTGCGGTCGACCGCGATCGTATCGCACTCTTTCAGCAGGCAATTGACGCATGAACGACTCTGCCTCCCTGGTGGCGACCGTATGGTCGCTGGTCGCGCCGATGCTGCCGCAGCACTGGCAGCAGGCAATTCCGCTGTTCGCGCTCGCGTGTAGCTGCGGCGCTGGCGTGATCCTGCAGATCTGGACGCCCGCCGCGGGCTCGCGACTGACATGGCTGTGGCGGCTGCTGACCTGGCTGAACGCTGCCCGGGGGCGCAATGCCCCGGTCATCCAACCTGGGATCAAGAGCCTTGCGATCCCCGCCGACGCCGATCGCGGCGCCCTGGCAGCTAGGATCGGCCTGGATCCAGGCCAGGCCAACCCGCGCCGACTGTTGCGGTCGCACGGGCTGCCCGGCATGCCGCCGCCCGATCCTGGCTGACTGGACGGATCCGGCGCGCGCGCCTCGTTCATTCAATTCGCACCGCCCCCAGGGCGGTGTTTGCATTTGGAGATCCCCATGAATCTGAAATCTGTCACCGCCCTCGAAACCCTGATCACCGACGTCGCGGGTAAGAGCGAAAGCGCCGCCGTCAAGGCGGACATCGCCATCGCCGGCACGGCCGTGTCCCTGCTGGCGCAGACGCTGGTCCCGCGCCTGGATCCGACGCTCGACCTCAGCGCCGTCGACGCGGCGCTGGCCCGGGTGTTCGGCGGTCTGGCCG